>JAWQJJ010000007.1 GCA_033485155.1 Methanomassiliicoccus sp. | reverse complement strand
CCTTCAGCATCTCTTCGACCGGCTTGTTGATGAAGGTCCAGTTCATGTTGATGTCGGTGACCGACAGCGGCCAAGGCAGAGAATCGAGGATCTGCTCATAGAGGTATATCTTATCCTCGAGCTGCTTTACCTTGTGAGCAAGGGCATTCCAATCCATTTCCTGACTGGGGCTTACGACTCCCGCATTTCGACTGACATCGCTCAGAGTATCACCATTTTTGATTATTTTGAAATATATTTATTCGAAGTATATATACTGCAAAGAGTTCAGAATCACGACAGATTACAAGAGTAAAGATTCTACAAGCGCCGAGAGACCGATCTTGCACCAATCGGTAGCTTCTAAACCAGGTCCAGGACCTACATCAGCTCATAGCGATGCTCTAGTGCTACCATTATTAGAAGCCGAGGATGCGCGGGCTCGAGTCCTTTCATTCGGTTAGAGATATGGTATCAGCATCGATGAGATTGAGCGTCCATTGGAGCCACTCGTGAATGGTAGGTGCCGGTCTGGGCTTAGAATGGAGGTATGAAAGGCTTTGTTGGCTCTCGTCTGGAAAAGGAATTGGAGCCCTAGACCAGCATCGATACCATAATTGAATGCTATATACTGCTTTGCCTGAACTGACCCGACATTATATCGGGATGGCGAAAAAGAACGTCGTCCCCTTGCCCGGTTCGCTCTCGAACCAGATGCGACCGCCGTGTCGTTCCACGATCTTCTTGCAGATCGCCAGGCCGATGCCCGTCCCAGGATACTCTTCCTTGGTGTGCAGGCGGGAGAACATCTTGAACAACCTGTCTGCGTATTGGGGATCAATGCCTATCCCGTTGTCCTTCACACAGAAGATGAACTCATGCTGAAACGAGATGGCTGAGATCTCTATCCGCGGCTTCTCCGCTCCTCGGAACTTAATAGCGTTCGATACAAGATTTGTGAGCAGTTGGATCATCTGAGTCTCTTCTGCGTATAATGAGGGGAGCGGCTCGATGATGACCTGTGCTTCCGATTCGGAGATGGAAAGGTCAAGCTCATCCTTGACCGTTTCAGCGACCTTGTACATGTCGACGCAGGTGAACATCTTGGTCTGGGAGTCGACACGCGAGAAGAGCAAGAGGTCGTTCACGAGCTGCCGCATTCGCTCCGCACCCTCGACAGCGGTGCTCATATACTCCCTGGCCTGCAACGGAAGCGCTCCGCCGAACTTCTTGTCAAGAAGCCCAAGATAGTTAGTCACCATCCTCAACGGTTCCTGTAGGTCGTGCGACGCGACATAGGCGAACTGTTGCAGCTCCTCGTTGGATCGCTTCAGCTCATCGGCGAGTTTAATGAGGTCTTCCTCCGATCGCTTCCGTTCGGTGATGTCTCTCGCTACCCCCACTATCCCGATCACACTCCCATCGGAGGCCCGGTAGGGCGACTTGGTGGTAAGGAATACCCTCTCGCCTTCACGCGTCATGACCTTCTCTTCAAGAACCTCGCTTACTCCTGTCTCCATCACTCTCCGGTCCGAGGCGATCAGATCGCGACCGATCTCATGATCGCCGTAAATTTCGAGATCGTCCTTGCCGAGCACCTCTTCCTCTGTTCTTCCGACAGACCGGAGCGTCGCCGGGTTGGCAAGGAGCCATCTGCTCTGTCGATCCTTGAGGAAGATGAGGTCCTCAGTTGTCCCCAGGACCGCTTTCAAGAGAGCTTCACTCACCGCCAGCATCATGGTGCGCTCCTCCACCTTCCGTTCCAGCTCCTCGTTGGCCACTTTGAGGGCCTCTTCAGCCCTTCTCAACGAGGTTATGTCGTGGAACATCCAGGTTCGGCCGTAGTATTTTCCGTCCTTACCGAAAACGGGCGCGGAATATCGGTCCAGGACCATCCCGTTCTTGAACTCTATCGCATCATGGCTGGTTTCATCGATATGATCATTGAGGTAGGTGACCTTTTCGAGGAACTCTTCAGGATTTTTGGTCAAATTGACAACATGGTTTAACAGCAGGCTGTCATCCTCATCGTCCATTATATGCTGGGGGACCTTGTACAGTTCAACAATCCGGCGGTTGACGAGAACTCGTTTGTTGTTCTCATCGATGACTAGGATGCCGTCTGGAGAAACGGCCGTCTGAGCCTCGAACAGAGCGCTCTTCTGACGAAGCGCCTCTTCCATCCGGCGACGATCGGTGATATCCCTGATCTGCACCAGCACATCCGCCCTATCGGTTCCATTGTCGATGGGTGATCCGCACCAATCGACCCAGAACTCATCACCTTCGCGGTTCCTGAGCGGATAATCTCTGACCTCTTCACCTTTGCCGCTCTCCGAGATACGTTTGAGAATGGGAATGGCAGGGTTATTCTCGCCCCCTCCGACGAAGTCGGCGAACCTCCTGCCGACCAGCCCCCTTTCATTGAACGCCGCAGGATGGTATGATCCATAGGCATCACTCATGTACTTGACCCTAAACCCGTCGGCCGAGAGGAGGAGTATCGCTCCCGGCAGTTGTTTGATCACTTTGAGGACTGCTCGCTCATCGTTCATACCTGGAGTTGTCATTTGATAGCCAACTATGCCGCTTTCGAGGGAAATAGCGATTATTGAATCAGATAATGCTACTTGAAGCCTCCTCCCCGATGAGCGGGAATGATGTAGGTTGCAAATAAGGCGGTAACGCCGATGGACGACATGGTCGATCTCTTCTAACGTACCGAGAAATCCCAAGTTCATCCCGCCCTAATTGACAGTGATCCATATTTTGCAGGACAATGAACTGGATGTCATGCTACTACGAGAAAATGATATTATAATGATATAATATATATAATTGCTATATTATTTACTGGACGATAGCAGCCCCGCAGAATAAACAATACCATGGTGGTTACAGAGTCTCCTTCCACCATGGGGGCTACCTATCACTCTTCCATTCCTCAGTATGATTCTAAGTTGAATGCATGGACAATCGATCGGGCGATCTGATCGTCCCTGCTTCATCTCAACAGGCCATTGGACCGCAGTTCAGCTGTGATCTTGTCGACAGCGACCTCGATATCCTTCGGCGTCTTCCCGCCGGTGCAGACCAATCTCCCTGAGCCGAAAAGCAGGATCACGATCTTGGGATCGTTCATGCGATATACTAGTCCAGGAAACTGCTCCGGCTCGTACTCCACCTGCTCCAACCCGAAGGAGATGGCGATAGCGTTCAGGTTGAGTTCTTCTCCCAGGTTGGCGGAGGCCACGATGTTCTGGACGATGATCTCCGGTTCGTCGGCAACGGTGACGCCTGTTTTCTCCAGCTGTTTGATCAGTTTACCAATGGCCTCATGGACCTGGTCTGAGTTTTTCGCCCCAGTGCAGACGACCTTACCGCTCTTGAACAATAGGAGCGCTGCCTTGGGGTCATTGATCCGGTAGATAAGGCCCGGAAATTTTTCTGGCTCATACTCCGCCTTTTCCAAGGTCATAGCAAGCGCTTGCAGATCAAGCTCATTGCCCAAAGTGGCGGAGGCCACCACGTTCTCGATTTTGTAGGTGGATATATTATCGCCTCCGATGCCTAATCCCTTCGGCCATATATAGTAAAACCCCCCGTCGGTGGGGTGGTCAGATCCCCACGTCGGTGGTTTTGGACGGCCTTTGCACATCCTCGGATGCCGGCCTAGATCGTTACCTCATCAATAGCTGTTCTGATGCAGCGGCCGATAGACATCGAAAAAAAAGGATCGGCATTGCTATCGGAGTCGATGCTCGACCGTGGATGTGAGGCCATGAACGGGAATTAGCCCACGGCTCCGGCTATCAATTACATCAGGTGGGAGATGAGAAGCGATATATATTATGATAGAAAATATATACATACACATATGAAATATGGGGAGAGGAGCAAGATTGCTATCGGTATCGTCGGGTCCATGCTCGGCCTTGCATCTCTTCTTCTACCGTGGAGCGAAGCGGAGATCGGAGACAGTGGAACGTCTGTCTTATCCTCGAATCTCGTTGACCTGCTCCTTCATTCGGTGAACGCGGCAGCCATCTTCGGAGCCGTCCTTTTCATGGTCGGCACTGTGATCTGCTTTTCCACATCGTTCGGAGTATTCGCCCAGTTGACGGGCCTGATCACGCTGGCCCCCAATATCCTCGACCTGCCGTCCCTTGTCCCGGAATATGGGCATTTCGATCTTTCCCATGTCCATTACGGACTAGGCTTCTTCATAGCTACATTCTCCGCGCTCATCGAGTTGTACGTGCTCGTTTACTTCTGGTGGTGGATGGAGCAGGCGGAGGCGTGAGCAAAGGATTTCCCTCCGCTTCCTCGGGATAAGGCCAAGCAGGCCATTGCTCCCCGAGACCCCATAGCAATTGCAATCATGCAGCTAGCTTTCCGTGGCACGTGGGAGCGTGGTCCACTACCGATCGGTCCACCACCGTCATGTCTGGTTCGAACGGAGGCGCATGCCAGCGAATATTGGAACCCTTCTGCTGCCTCACGATTATCAAGGCGAGGTGCCAGACTGTGGCAGCTTAGACCGCTGGTCACAAGAGGTTGCCGATAGCCCCTATCATCCTCGCCGCACCATAGAACAAACCGATAAAACACATGAGCGCCAATCCTAACGTATAGGAAGCAAACAGACGAACTATCTTTGCATTACTCATATCGACGACCCCCCATCCCGGATCTCTGCGCATGCGCATCGTTGTATTATAATAAAAATTTCGTTGAGATTGTCATCCTGGATAAGGATGAGGGCAGCACGGGACCGGTGACTCATCAACTTCCCCGGTGCACGACCGACGATGGAGTATGCAGCCAGCCAGAGCGTTGAACTTGGTTACCAGGCGACGGCCATTGCCGGGGTCTCGTAGGGCGGTCGAGCTACGATCCGACATTGCCTCATAGGGTCACTAGCTCGTAATCACGGCTACCCAGTCCGATCTCCTCACCGTAGCTCAGCTGGATGGTCGGCTCGGTGATGGACCGGAGGCCGTTGAACTTGTCCTTTCCCGCTTCCAGGTTCATCTCGAGGAGTGACCCCGAGATACCGACCTGGGCGTTCACCAGGTCGAAGCTGGCCTGGTCGATCGCCACGGGGTCCGTTGACGCAAGGAAGCCGATGTCCGGCACTATGGGTGCATCGCTCCAGGGGCAGCAGTCACAGTCCGGAGTGATGTTTGTTAGGAAGTTCATGTAGCCTATGCGGCCCTCATGAGACCTGGCCACGCCGTAGGCGTACTCGGTCATCCTCTCCATGAACGGTGGGATCTCCGCGGTCCAGTCGAGCTCGATTGCCTTTTCTGGGCACACTGTGAGGCACTCCCCGCAGCCGATGCAGTCATTGGCCTCGATGCTCGCCTTCTCCTCCGAGACGGAGACTGCTCCCTGGGGACAGACCTCCCGGCATGAACCGCAGCCGATGCACGAATCGTGGTTGACGACCATCCGGCAGGCATGCTGCTCCTTCTTGCCCATGGCCGGGGCGCCCCCCATGGCCATATTCTTGATGGCCCCGCCGAAGCCGGACATCTCGTGGGCCTTGAAGTGAGTCATGACGATCATGCTGTCCGCGGTCACGATATCCCGGGCCAGTTTCACCGAGGAGAAGTGCTTCTTCCCGATCCTCACCTCCATGATATTGTCGCTCCTGAGCCCGTCGGAGATGATGAGGGGTGCACCCGCCACTGTATAATCGAACCCGTGCTCCAGGGCAGTGATCAGGTGGTCGACCGCATTATGCCGGCTCCCCGAGTACAGGGTGTTGGTATCGGTGAGAAAAGGGTTGGCTCCAATCGCCTTTACCCGATCCACCACCGGACGGACCAGGACTGGATTTATGAAGCCATCGTTGCCCCTCTCCCCGAAATGGAGCTTGATGGCGGTCAGATCCCCCTTCCTGATGAGCGGCCCGAACTGCGCTTGTTCGAACAAGGACCCGACCTTATTGACCTTGTTCCCCTTCTCCCCCCTCGTCCTCAAGTTAGAGAAATAGACCTTGCTCGTCATGATCAGTCCTTCGATCCCCTTAAACCAAACATCGATCCCATGCCAGCGTCGGCGGCGATGCCAATGATATACTGATGGCCGGTACGATATTAATATTCAGTGCAAACATGAGTGGCACATCAAGACAACGATGATATCGATGTTGCATACCCGAGGAGCCAAAGTACAACCAAGGTATCGAGGCGACCATTAACGTCGTCGTCGGAAAATTGAGGCCATTGATACTCTACGAGCTGAGAGAAGACACTTTGCGCTTCAGCGAGCTACAGGTTCGAGCAAGCCGCATATGACTCTAAGAATCTCACGAAAGAGCTTCGGCAGCTGGAGGCGGACGGCCTTGTTGTCAGGAAGGTCTGTCTTCAGGTCCCCCCGAAGGTCGATACACCCTGACTGCTAGGGAAAGGTTGATCATCCCGGTCCTCGATCTGCTGTGCCAGTGGGGCGAGGGGCACCTTGGGGACCGCATCAGATTCAGGTGCGACGAGGAGGAGTCCTATACCAATCCTCACATCATGGATCGGCGTCCGATCGCCCTCGCCTTGAGACTTGCTCGGGATCCGAACCCTGGTCATCTCGATTTGCCCGAGGATCCGTCGATATTAGACCTGCAGGTGAGCTTTGAGATCGGAGAGAAACTTCATCTCGCCCTCAGTGATCTTAGCTCCGGTACCCAGGAATCCTGATCCAGAAGCATTGACCACGGCTTCAGCGAGGCCATACAGAAAGGTCTTCGTCTGCGTCCCATGCACTCCCGCACTGTCTAGCATGGGGACGATCTCGTCCACTTTCTTCATGACCGCATCGATGTTCAGTGTTTCGATGTCAACCTTCTCCTTGTGCCCATCCTTCCGATGGCTCAGGGCGTCGATGGTTCCCTGGACGATCAGATTTTCATGATAGGTGTTCTTTGATGTCGTGATATATTTTGCTGCCGCACCCGCTTCTCTCATGCTCGCTGAGAAATGTACTCCATCGGCCATCATCGCCCCGCCCATAATCAGCTGAGCCGTCGGAACGACCTCCCTCAAAATGGTCTCGGTGCTCATGTCCTGTGTTGCGCTGACCTGCAAGGTTGTCACCTACTGGCAGAAATATTGCGTGAGGCTGGTATTTACTTTCTTTGCAGCGACCAGTAGAGCGGATCTTTGAAAATGGGAAAAGGTTGGGAGGGCCCCTCGAATGGGGCCATCTTATCGGGAGGCTGTTGTTCTCACGACCTCCTTCATACTCTCGACGCCTTCACCGCCCTGCCCTTCGGTCCCGTGGTCTAGGTCCTCCCGGACCTTCTGAAGATTGGACTCGACCCAATCACCTAGCTCTATCTTGCCTATACCTCCGAAATGGGCAAGGAAGATGGCAGCGTTGATCACTCCAAGGTGGGAAAATGCCTGGGGGAAGTTGCCGATCTGCTCCTTAGTATCGGGGTCATATTCCTCTGCGAGCAAACCAAGGGGGCTGGCCTTGGACAGCATGTTCTCATATATTCGGCGGGCCTCCCCCACCCGTCCCGCGAGGACCAGAGCACTGACGAGCCAGAAGGTGCAGAGGATAAAGGTAGATTCCTTTCCTGAAAGACCTTCCGGAGCGTCGATGTACCGGTAGCACATGCCGTTGACGACCAGCTGCTCCATGGTAGCGTCGATGGTCGAGAGCATGCGGGGATCCCTTCCATCGATGAAACCCACTATGGACAGCATGAGGTTGGCCGCGTCCAGATGATCGTCCTCGAACGACTGCTTGAAAGCCTTCGTCCTATCGCTCCATCCCTTGGTCATGACCGCCTCGCGGATCGCGTCCCTCTCCTGCCGCCAGCGCTCGATGTCACCTTCCAGCTTCAATTCCTCGAACATCTGGATGCCGCGATCGAGGGCCAACCACAGCATGACCTTTCCGTAGACAAAGTTCCGCCGACCGCCTCGTACCTCCCATATCCCGCTATCCGGCTGCTGCCAGTTCTCGACTATCCAGTCCAAGATGTTACGTATCCTTCTCCCGCCCTCGGGCGGAGTGAACAGTCCGGCCCGCCATGCGTAGTAGGCCGAACCGAGCATTTCGCCGAAAACATCAAGCTGGACCTGATTGGCGGCCTCGTTGCCGATTCGCACGGGCTTCGAGTCCCTATACCCCCGCAGGTGCTCCAGCACCTCCTCCTTGGTCTGTCCTTCGGGAACGATGGGGTAGAGGATCTGAACATTTCCCGGGTCCACCGTCCTATATACCCATTTGGCATAGCTTTCAACGAAATCGGGATAGCCGGCCAGAACCAGGCTGAGCAGTGTGTACGAACCGTCCCTCAACCATGTAAAACGATAGTCCCAATTTCGCTCACCGCCGATCTCCTCGGGCAAAGAGGTCGTCGGCGCGGCGACGATGGCCCCGGACGGAGGGTAGGTCATCAGCTGCATCACCAGCGCCGAGCGGACGACCATGTCCCGATAAGGGCCCTGGTACGTGCACTTGCTCGCCCAATTCCGCCAGTAGCTCATGGTCGATTGGAGGGCTGCCGAGATCGAGGCTAGAGGGCTCTTGTCCTCATCAGTAGAAAGGGTAAAGAAGAACTGCTCCCCTGGACGCACGATGAAAGTTTGAGATAGGGCATCCTTCTCCCCTTCCTTGAGCCACCCCTGGGGACCGGTGATGACGAACGGGCCGATGTTTGCCTCGCTGCCATTGAGTTCGATGGTGGGATGATCGCGTGCGTAGTTTGGTCTCGGCTGACAGGTGCTCCTCATCTCCACCGTTCCGTTGAGACCCCTCACGATACGGACCAGCTTGCCCGGCGGACCGCCCTCCATGTCCTGTTCGGCCCAGGTCATGTCCATGAAGTCAAGCAGAGCTACCTTTCCCTCGGAGCACTCAAAGATCGTCTCCAGGACGTTGGTGTCCTTCAGATACCGGTGATCGCTCTTGCATGCCCCTGTCGGCTTGATGACCCAGTTGCCTCCCTTCTCAGGATCCAGGATCCCGGCGAAGATGGAGGGCGAGTCGAATCGGGGCCAGCATAACCAGTCGATCGAACCCGAGCTGTTCACGAGCGCTGCCGCATGCCGATTTCCTATCAGTCCGTAGTCCTCTATCGGACAATATCCACCCTTCAACTGTGCTACCATTCTTGTCGCCTCCTCGAACAAATTCTTCATTCCTTCTACAGCTACGACATGTCACCTGATTGCGATTTTCGCGGGTGCCCCTCGCCACAGAGAGCTTTATTGAGCTCCGTCCCCACTCCATCTCTACAGCGGTCAACGCGCCCGAGATGGTCCCCGGATCAGGTTGCATCCTTGCTCCCTCCTTGATCCTCCTTCGAACTGGCAGCCTTTTCACGGGGAAGTAGGAACGCCGCGGCCAGGCCGACCAATGAGACGAGTATGATCGATATTAGCGCCAGCCCGAAGGTCTGGGTCTGGGACAATATCGTCGTAACCAGGATCGAACCGACCACCGCGGTGCCGAAAGATGAGCCAAGGTTCGAAACGCTCCGAGATAGGCCGGAGATCTCCCCCTGGTCCTTCTCCGGGAACGCGGACTGGACGACGTTGACCGAAGAGGTCAGCATGATCCCTATGCCCAGGCCCATCAGGAACAGGCCCGGGACAAAGGTCCACAGGTCGGCGTCGGCTGCACCGGTCAGAGCGCTGGGAAGCCATATCACGAGCCCCATGCCTACCGTGGTCATGATAAAGCCGATACGAATGAGGGCCCTTTGCGAAAACCTCGTAGACATCTTCCTTGCCCTCGTTCCCGTCAGCAGGATACCGATCGTCGCCGGGGTGACGATCAAGCCCGCCGATACCGCGGAGAACCCGCGAACCGTCTGGAAGAAGACCGAGATGACAAAGAAAGCCCCCTGGAGGATCATCCACTGGATGAACTGCGTTATAAGCCCCAGGTTGGAGGTTCGGTTGCGAAAGATGTGAGTGGCCAGAAGCGGCGATTTGCCCTTCTTCTCCCTGGACCATATATGCAGGAAAAAGAGAGCCAGTATCACGCCTCCGATGGCCACGATGAGCCAGACCGGCGATATCCCTCCCTCTGGAATTATGACGATGTTGCCGATGGAGAAGTCTTGGTTCGATGTGAACCACCCATAGGTCCCCGACGCGAGGATACCCACGACCAGGAAGAACAACCCTGCCGCTGAAAGTACTGCCCCTAGGACGTCAAGCTTGGGCTTTACCCCCTGTATGCCGGGGTCGACGATCCTGCGGGCGAGGATGATGATGAGGAGAACGATAAGGGCTTGCAGGATGAATGAAGCCCGCCAGCTGATGACGGTCGTGATGAAGCCGCCGACCAACGGGCCAGCTGCCGCACCAATGCCCCCTGCGGCGCTGATCGCACCGAACGCCCGGGCTCTAGACTCCGTGCTCCGATAGGACACCGTGGCCAGGATATACACCGGCGGGATCAGGAGGGCGGAACCTATGCCCTCCATGAACGAATAGCCGACATACATAAGGCCCATGCCCGGCGTCAGCGCCGCCACGAGCGCTCCCAGACCGTAAACGATCAAACCGATTCGGAAGCAGAACTTGCGGCCCCAGATGTCGGTGAGCTTGCTGCCTGGGATCATCAACGCCGCCATTGTGAGCGTGAATAGGGTGATAGCGATCTGGACTCCATGAACATCGGTGCCAAGGTCGTTCGCTATGCTAGTGACGGCCACATTCATGTTCGATCCGGCATAACTGCATACGAACTGAGCGAGGACCAAAGGGAGGAGGATCGCTCCCAACATCGCCCCTTTCTTCTTATCGGAACCGCTCACAGGCTACTCCCCTAGAGTAGTTGCAGACGTGCGAGCAGAGGGTACATATCATTATCTGACGAGATAATTCATAATAAATGTTCAACCAGGTCCTCTCTGGACGACGGGCAGACTAAAAAGGAAGGTCGTTCCCTTGCCTGGTTCGCTCTCGAACCATATTCTGCCGCCATGTCGTTCGACGATCTTCTTCGAGATCGCCAGACCGATGCCGGTGCCCTCATATTCATTGTCATTATGCAATCGGTGGAACATGTGGAACACCTCATCCTGCATATGCGGATCGATCCCTATGCCGTTGTCACGCACCGAGAACACCCATTCACTGTCGCGTTGATTGGCGGACAGGTGGACCCTTGGCGCCTCCTGCCCTCGGAACTTGATCGCATTGACGACAAGATTCTCCAGCAGCTGCAGCATCTGCATCCTGTCCGCCTCGACGGGAGGCAGGGGATCGCTGGTGACCGTTGCCCCGCTCTCCTCGATGTAATTCTTCAGATCCCCAAGCACCGCGGCGAGGACTCCATCCATGTCGACCTGTTCCTCTGTTCTTTCCTGGATATCAATCCTGGAGTACAGGAGAAGATCGGCAATCATCCGCCGCATGCGGTCGGCCCCCTCTATGGCATAGTGCAGATACTCCTTGGCTTTCTCGTCCATCACCCTGCCGTCATACTTCTTTTCCAACAGTTCGAGGTGGGAGATCACCATACGCAACGGCTCGCGTAGATCGTGCGAGGCGACGTAAGCGAACTGCTGCAGCTCGGCGTTGGAGCGGCGCAGCTCATCGGCGGCCTTCTTCAACATGTCCTCCGCCTGCCTCTTCTCAGTAACATCCAGGTCCATCTCCAGGACCATGGGCCACCCGTCGACGTCGGTGAAGGGGAAATCATATGCTTCGATGATGCTGCCGTCCGGAGCCTGGACCTCCCAGTAATGGGGCTTTCCGGTCTCGAACACTCTGAAGGATTCGCAAAAGGTGCATGGTCTACTCTGCCCATAGCGGCATTCGTAGCAGGGTCGGCCATGATAATCTCCGAACCTCTCGCGGAACGCCCGGTTGGCGAAGAGGATGCGATGATCGCGGGTGATCAGGCTCACCATCACCGGCAATCCTTCGAGAACATCGTAGAGCCTCTGCCGCTCGGCCCCCAATGCTTCGGAGGTCCTGCGGCTCGCCTCAATCTCCGTCAGTACCTCCTCGGCCCACTTTCTCTCGGTTACCTCTCTGACAAGTACCCCTACCCTTCCCGGGCCGAGCCTGAACACCTGAGTCTCCAGGATCATCTCGGAATCTTGAACCCGGCCTTCATGGACCTCCTTGAGCCCGGTAGCCTCGACCCGGCCCAAAGTCGTGAGCAGCATCGGGTCGATCCTATCCATCAGGCTCCGCGTCCACTTGCCTCCCTCTACCTGGAGATCATGACCGACGGTCTTTTCCCAGCTGGGGTTGGCATCGAGGATCACCGCGTCGACGGGTTCTCCGCGCTCGTCCCTGATGACCTCTAGGACGATGAAACCCTCATCCAAGTTCTCGTACAGGGAACGGTACCAGGCTTCCGTGTTTCCTCGTTCGTTGGACAGTTGAACGTACCTTCTGGCTTTCTTCTCCTCTAGCAGACCCATGATGCCGACCAACCATACGCTCGTGTCGACAAGTGGATAGATGGGGCGGTCATCGTACTCAAACCTTCTCAGGGATCTATCTTCCTGCCTTCATTTCAACACGGCAGGCGGCTGCTAGGTACCGTGTCGAAGGATGGATGTTATCAAATTGGATATTTATACTCAACATCACATCCAGCATTTTATTTATTATAAAAGATTACAGTGGAAACGAAGGGGTATCTCGCCCCATGCCACGGTTGATCCAGCCCAATCCTTTCGCGCCTTCGGCCCTAGGTGTGATAAGGTCCGGGGATCAATCCGCCCGATCGAAGAAGGATGCGATTACTGCTCCCATCATGTTTGCTCTCGTCACCTCACAGCGGGAGGCGCCGCGTTATCCGTCATGATCTCGTGCAACGTAATAATAGAGGACTTGGGGACAGTGGCCCGGTGAACAAGATGATGGCCGTAAGGTGTCCAGCTTGCAACGAGCGGGTGGAAGGTTCGGATTCCGATGACCTCTCAGGGGCGATAAGGTCGCACTTCGCCGACATCCATAAGCTCGATATGGACGTGAGGATGAACATCGATGATGAAGGCCGCGAATGCAGCCCTGGCCTGGAGAGGCCCGGGAATGGATCGGACATCGGCCGCAGGGAGGAGCTCAGGGGAGGGGCGGACGCCCTGCAGGAGGGCGACGGAGAACCTCCTGGGTCCCCGACCATGAGTATGGGGCTGGCTCCGGGAGGCAAGGTGGATTATAAAGAGAGATCGTTCGAGGTCTCGGATGCCGGGGCCACGACGGGGATGGGGCAGTTCGAGGCTGGCATCGTCACGCCCGAAGGGACAGGCACTAGTGAAGAGACTAGGGGCATCCATATGTTCGAATGTCCCTTATGCCGCCAGGAGATCAGCGGTCCGTCCGAAGATGAAGTGACTACCTACTTCCATGACCACCTCGTTTCCGTCCATGATGATGAGCCGCCAATCACCCGTTTGATTCAGAAAGCGAGGAGGGGGTGAGATGACCATGGTCTCGGTCCTATGCCCATGGTGCGACCGACGGCTGGTGGCCGCTGACGGGGACATACTCTCCGGTGCCCTAACCGTGCACTTTCATCGCGACCATGGCCTTGTTGTGCCGGACCCCGATCAATTGCGGGGAGGCCAGGAAGGCCATCTCTCCTCCCTGTCCGAGATCGAGGGCACGAACGGTGATGAGTCGGAGACACGTGGGGGCTCGGAGGCGTATGGGGCGAGGATCACCGAACGAGGGGGTGACCTCTACGGGGTGACCGGGCCGCCCCACACCATAGCGGTGCAGAGGGCCGCGAAGATGCCTTTCGTCCAATGTCCATTATGCGGGTTCGAGGTTAGAGGCAAGGACGAGGGGGAGTTGTCTCAGAACCTGAAAGGGCACATGAGGGAGAATAACGAGCTGGAGATCGATGAGTGAATCGTTCCTTGTCTCCTACATCATTGATCATCGGCGCCGCCTGCGCTCCCAGGTTCGAGACATCGCACATCTCTGACGAAGCCCTTGCCTGCGGCTCTTTCCTCTCAGAATTACGCTTCGATTAACGTAAAGACTTATCATTTCCGATTGTCCAATTGCATCTATAATTCGTAGGTTATAATTTTATAATGAAATATAATACTTCTGAACAGGAGCATATTTCAACGAAAATCAAAATATTATTAGAATTAATATGTTCTTTTCATAGAAAAGAACTATATATCGTTATTATCAATATTAATAATATGGAAAAGCTAAGCACCAACAAGATGGGGACCATGGCCACAGGGACGATGGCCATGATGGTCGCCTCTATTCTAACTGCCGGAATGGGAAGCATGGTGTTGATCTCAACTTACGATACAACTTCCACTCAAGCCAGCGATGTGGTGAACGACACTTTGGCAAACTTGTGCAACGGCCTGGATGTGGTGGACGCCACCGGCCATTATGTGAACGATAGCCTTACTTCGGTACGTTACATCATGCGCCTATCGCCTGGGAGCCAGCCGATAAACATTGAGAACATAACAGTATTGGTGTCCAATGAGACAGGGCAATCCATCTATTCTCTGAACGATACCGAGCGATTTTCCATCTACATTTTCAACGGCAACGGCGACATGGTCCTTAACAAGGGGGAGCTCCTTGGAGTTACTCTTCCCATGGACAACGAGGCTGTGGGCGAGGAGTTGATGGTTAAGCTGATCGTCGAGAATGGTCAGATCATGATCATGAGCTTCACGGTGCCCGATAGCTTGGGGAATCAGTTCGTTCAGTTCTGATTTTCTCCGCTCATTTCATGCACGTGCGGATGCGCTAAGCAACTCTTCATATGCGTAGCGCATTCGTGTCCTCGCCTGAGGGCCGGTCCATCAACCCAGGTCCGGCCGGAGGGGTGAGGACATAGATGAGACTTCACTATCTGCAGCATGTTCCCCTGGAGACACCAGGCAGCATCCTTAGCTGGGCGAGGGAGCAGGGTCACACCATCACCCGCACCCTGCTTTACGCCGACGAGGGGCTGCCCGGAACGGACAGTTTTGACTGGCTGGTGATAATGGGCGGGTCGATGAACGTGTATGAGGAAGACCTGTACCCTTGGCTGGTCCGGGAGAAGGCTTTCATACGCGAAGCCATCGGTGCGGGGAAGGTCATTTTGGGATTCTGCCTCGGGGGCCAGCTCATCGCCGATGCAATAGGCGGGAAGGTCACGAGGAACGATCGGCCCGAGTTCGGGTGGTGCCCCATTCGGTGGAGCGCTGAGGCGAGATCGGACCCGCTGTTCACCTTCTTTCCCCCGGAGTGCATCGTGTTCCAATGGCACGGCGATACTTTCAGCGTGCTCCCTTCCGAAGCCATAATGTTGGCGAGGAGCGAGGTGTGCGAGCACCAGGCCTTCGCGTACCGTGAGCGGGTCTTCGGTTTCCAATTTCACCTGGAGAACACCCCGGAGATGGTCCGAGCTATGGTCGAAGAGTGTGCTGATGACATGGGCTCGGATGCTTGCGATACCTCGTCCCAGGAGATGATGGCTCATCCAGAACACTTTGAGCAGAACAATCTGTGGATGTCAGAGTTCCTCACACGCTTGGCTGCGAGGGGTCGAGAGAGGAAGTGGCATCATTAGTGGGCCATACATCAGCTGCTGCTCTGACTCAGGGAGCCGTAAAATGATTACCTATCAGCGACCGCCACTCTTTCTGCGCCTTCTCCATTCTATCACCCTGGTGTAGAAGCTAGGTAGCCTGAACCAGGCATACCGATCACATCCTATGCACCGTTGCTCGACGGAGATGGCGTTGTTGACGAAGGTGATGCGTTGAGGAAGGCCACAATGGGGGCAGGGAATGAATTGACTTAGGACCTCTTTGTTCTCGAGCATGATTTCACCATCAACCTGATGCATGAAGTACATAAAGCCTCGGACCGGTTGACGCAGGCCGTTTACCAATGGATTGGTGGTGGCTTGTAGAAAATGAACGACGGGGAGTATGTGAGCTACGTTCGACTGCCTAACGAGTGCCGCCCAGGGGATCCTGGTGAGGTCAATCGACCGAACTGCGCGTCATGGAGCGCATATTCATTCTGTGATATTCCATTCGGCTACATCCGTCGCCCGGAAAAATCGTTTTGCATACCGCCTATAGGTCGATAATGCTTCCCATCGGCCATTTGTGTTTTTCTTGAATGAATCAAGCTTGCCCTGCGAGCATTGACTGACGCGACCTCGGAAACATATATTTCCGTCCTATCCCTGCCCGGGGCGATGAGGACCAGCCACCTGAAACTGCTGATCATCCTTCCCGTCCTATCCCTCGCATGTTATACCATTGACTATCTTCTGTTCAGGAATCAGCAGGACATCGAGAACTGGATCCTCAATTCGCTTGGCTTCGTGTTCATCGACGTGCTCCTCGTGACTATCATCCTGCAGGACATACTGGAACGCAGGGAGCGGGCCTCTCGCCTCGGCAAGCTTAACAATCTTATCGGCTTGTTCTTCACCGAGTGCGGCCTCGATCTTCTTGAAAAGTTCCTGAGTCTGAACACCGAAGTGAAGTGCGAGAGCTGCTTTGCTGCCACCACCCAGTGGTCAGCGGGGGATTTCGATCGAGCCATTGACAAGGTGAGGTCCGCGAATACGGCCATCAGGGCCTCCCCTGAAGATCTTGAGGGAGTGAAGAACGATCTGGTGAATCACCGGGACTTCTTGGTGCGCATGATGGAAAGCCCCAATCTGTTCGAGCACGAGCGGTTCACCGATCTGATGATGGCGATCCTCCACCTCGACGAGGAGCTGAAACATCGTAAGAACCTGTATGGTCTGCCCCGGTCTGACATCGAACACCTAAACAACGACTGTCTCCGGGTGTTCCAGCTGCTGGTCGGAGAGTGGCTCGAGCACATGAAGCATCTGAGGCAGACCTATCCGTACCTGTACTCCCTGGCCGTGCGCATCAACCCCCTGCGCCCTGATCCGGACCCGGTGGTGAATATTCGACCATCGTGATGACCTCTGAGATGTTCTACCCCTCATTGTGGATAGCTCAAGGTCGTTTGCTCGGCCTTCATGCTGGCCATGCCCATCTCGATCATTCATTAATATAGAATGTTACAAATTGTATCGTAATCCTTATAGGTGGGTCGGGAGGATGACCGCGTCCGCCTATCTTCCCATGGGCTGATGGGCATACCACAATCGAGTATCAAAGTGTTCGAGGAGGTACCAAGATGGGATTGTTCGACAAAGTCAAGGGAGTGAAGGACGCGGAGAACGTAAAGCTGACCAAGGAAGAATCCTTCGCCTCGATATCGCTGGCGGCCATAGCGGCCGATGGTGTCATCACCGAGGAAGAGGTCAACGGGATGATAGTAAGTCTGGTCCGCATGAAGATGTTCGCCGGCTACACCTCCAACCAGATGGGGACAATGCTCAACAAGCTTGTCGGGATCATCAGGAAGCAGGGGCTGGATGCCCTGCTGGGAATGGCCAAGGAGGGTCTTGCCTCGGATATGAGGGAGACCGCATTCGCCGTGGCCACCGACCTGACCCTGGCTGACGGGGAAATCGCCGGAAAGGAAAAGGACATCCTGACCAAGATCCAGCTGGGGCTGGAGATCCCCGAGGACAAGGCGGTCAACATCATCGAAGTGATGCTGATCAAGAACAAAGGCTGAACGCAACCGCATCACAGCGGGACCCCTTCCGGTCGCCGCTGCCTCTTCCTTTTTTTTCCGCGTACCTCTACGATTTTAATAGATCGGATCGTCCTCATCACGACCGGCCAGGGTGGCAATCATGCCGAGGGTGGCGATGCTGAAGCCCAGCCACACCTCGCTGACCAACGGGATCACCCTGGCCTGCACCCCGGCAGTGCCGTTGTCCTTCCACTCATAGTTGATGTAGACATCCTCGGCCAGACCGTTGACGATGGCCGTCCCCGAGCGGACCAGGATGGAGCCGGCACTGTCGTTCTGATAGAAGTTCGACACCGTGACCGTGGCCCGGTCGCTGCCGGTGTACACCAGGAGGGTGGCGATGCGCTCCTCCCCCGGATCCCCCGTCGACGTTGTCCATGGCCTGCGGGTCAGGCTTTCCAGGTGCACGACGTGGTCCCCGATGATCATGTCCCCGCCGACATTGACCGTTGCAGGCCCTTCGGGCAGGGACGTCTGCATGGTCGATGACATGATGAAACAAACGAAGATTATAGCCACCCCGAGATGCACGACATGTCCTGCGGCGTGGCCGATCCAACGGTGGAGGTCCCGCTGATCGATCAACGCTAGGTGATAGGCGGAGAGGGCCATGACAGCCCCCGCCGGGGGGAGGATCAGACCCACCAGCCATGGCAGGGAGCCGGTCAATGACGAGAGCACCGCCAGGACGGCGGAAAGGACGACGATCACCGCACCCGCCGCCATGGCCCCTTTTCGACCGAGCTTCCCGACGAGGAGGCTGAACAGCAGGAGGGTCATCATCGCGAAGGACAACATGGTGACCTTCTCGGTGAACTCGACGAAGTTCTGCCCTTGGTCCAGCCCGGTGTTCTTCACCAGGAGAAGGAGGAGCAGGACGATGAACATGAGGAGAAGGGCGACGGTGAGCAGCACGTCGTTCTTCACCCGGCCCCCTTTCCCAACCGTCCTCATCAGGCGATAGGACAGGAAGAAGGAGAGGATGAATAGGACCAATATCACAGTGAAGAGGCCCATCACGCTCATGTCACCGGTGAGCACGGTTACGAATCGGGTCCCGAGGGAACCGGTCACCGTGCTGCCGTAGGTGTGAACCGAGGAACCCCACAGCCCGCCCGTGCGGGTGATGAACGAAGCAAGGAGGACGAGAACGAAGGATAACATGCCCAGGAAGGGCATCAGAGGGCCATGGGCCGCTCCGGGTGACCGGCGGGAGTGCAGGAAAGCGATCACGGCGATGAGCGGCAGGAGGGAGGCGGTCTCCACCGGATCCCACACCCAGAAACCGCCCCATCCCAGCTCGTAGTATGCCCACACCGCGCCAACTGTGATCCCCGCGAAAAGCAATGTACCGGCGATACGGGACCAAGGCAGCGCGACCTCGGTCCACCGGTCGTCATCCACCACCAGTCTGGCCAGGGAAGCGGAGAAGAGGATAAGGCAGGCGGCGTAGGCGGCGAACACCAGCGGAGGATGCACCGCCATCTCCGCGGTTTGCAGGGACAGGTTCATGCCCAGCCCCGCGGGGTGAAGAAGCAGGTCGGCCTCCGTCGTACGTTGAAAGAGGTCGGCGGCCAGGAGGATGAGGGTGAAGAGGAGCACGATGCAGGAGGCGGCCACTCGGAGGGCGGCCGAGAACCGGGAGTTCAGCGTCCTCCGCCGTTCCATGAGTACCTCCACTGTCAGGAAGAGCGCCATGAACCAGGTCCACAGCACCAACCCGCCCTCCCCGCCAGCCCACACTCCGACGAGCTTGTACCCGGGATCAAGGTCGGTCGACGAATGGGACCATACATAGTAGTAGCTAAGATCGGAGGTCAGGAAGAGAAGGGCGAGAAACGCGAACACCGCGGTGACCAGCGCGAATGCGATCAGGCAGGAATAACGCGAGAGCCTCGCGTACCGCGGACCCTTGCTAAGGAGCCCCATCCCCCCGCCGATGATGGCCACCAGCGCGGACAGGGCCGCGAGGATGAGCAACATGTCTCCGACGCTCATAACGCCCCACTCAATGCCCGCCCTCCATCTTTAGCCCTTCCGCCAGCGTCGGAAGCGCGAACGGAGCGCGGCGAGATGCTTCCTGATCCCGCTCGAGCGCTGGGATACCAGCATGCTCCCGAAGAGCAGGGGCATGGCCACGGCGCAAGCGCCGCCCAAGGGGCATCCAGCACAGCCTACCGTGGCGCAGGGACCGGTCATGATGGCTGCCACCGGGGCGGTGGACGATGCCAGGACGAATGCCCCCGAGGATTTGACCTTTAAGGCTGCGTCCCGGAAGGCTAGGGTGGCCCCTTTCTCGCTGCGGCCGAACCCAGCGCGGTAGGCCTTGAAGGAGCAGTTGTGCACACACTCTCCGCAGTTCATGCACAGCGAGGTCTCCACTCTACGGTCCAGACCGATGGCCCACATCGGGCACTGGACCTCGCACCGTCGACAATGCCGGCATTTATTCTCATCAAAGCGGACGTGGTAGAGGCCCAGCCTCGACCCCAGGGCATGGGAGAGGCCGGACAATGCCCCCAGGGGACAGAAGAACAGACACCATCCCCGTCCTCCGACCATCATGATCCCCCCGAGCACCAGCCAGGTGATAAGAGTGAGCACGAGACCGGTGTTCCAGTAATTCACCGGAGCGGCGCCGGAGAAAAGTCCCTGGGACATGTACTCCAGTATGGAAGAGGAGCAGTACCGTCCCAGGTTGACTCCGTAGGAGCACTGCACCGACTGACCGCCGACGAACCAGCCCATGAGGATGAATCCGACGAGGAACCCGTAGCGCAGGCTGACCGTGACCCTCGTGTCCTTAATGCGCATGCGGTAGCGGTCGGGCAGCGGTACCGCTCGGCTTAAGAGCTCACTGACCGCCCCCACCGGGCACAACCGGCCGCAGAACAGGGGTCCGAATAGCAGCGCGACGATCAGGACGCCGATGATGAAGACCGCCGCCAGCGAGCCCACTGTCGCTGCCGTACCGCCGGTGAGCCAATCGAGGGGCAGGCGGTAGCATATGGAATGGAGGGTCGCATTGCCTTCCGTACCGGTGAGGTAGAAGGCGAACCAGGTGAACACCGCGAACGGGCCTACGAAGAGAAAGAAGCCCAGCAGCAGGCCGAGGTAACGTTCGATGTTGTTCCTGACGACCTTGGGGAGGTGTAGGGATAGGCCCGTAAAGGCCTCCGAGCTCGCCCTGGGTCGAGATCTTTTCGATTGCTCTGCCGATGCTTTCGGCAGCGCCAGCTTTAAAGCCATTTCTTTTTGCTCCCGAGCCCGGCGACCCCTACCACGAGCATGCAGCCAACGATGGCCAGGAATATCATGTCAGTGGGGATCCACTCGGACTGCTTGACCGACAGCATGAGCGCTCCATGGTTGTCAACAGTTATGTTGACCTCCCTGGTGACGGCCTTTCCATCGCTCGAGGTGGCAATGACCTCGATCTTGTGACTTCCGTCGGTCAGATCGTAAGTATCGATCACATAGCTCAGCGGGGTACCGTCGGTGGCATTGACCAGCTTGCCGTCGATCAACAGCTGGGTGGAGGTGATGTTGTTCCCGTCCACAAGGGTGTCCACGGTGACGTTGCCGGTCAGGGTAGAGCCATTGGTCGGAGTCTCGATGGCCACGAAGGTCGACCCATCGGAGACGGACCTCACTGTGAAAGCCAGACCAGCACTGTTATCCTTGTAGTACCCGACACCGTTCACGCTGTTCTCCATCCTTGCATATAAGGCATAGGAGCCGGGAGTGGTGGGGGCCTTCAAGGTCCAGGTGAAGGTGGCGCTGCCGCTGTAGGAAGATACCTCGTTATAGTTGACCGCCGTCCCGAAGGTATCGGACACGATAGTCCACCCGTTGTCGGTGGGCATCGTCCTGCTGCCGCTCAATTTGGATAGGATCATAGCGCCGAGGGGCTTGTTGACAGTCTCCCCGCCGGTAACGGTCACCGTCACCGTGACCTCTCCCCCGGGCGATAGAACGGCGGATGACGCGGCCATGTTCACGGTCGCTGAGCTTATCGTGCCATGACAACTACAATCACCCGCCTGGTAGTTGCTGTTGCCTCCTCCTCCGGACCATCCGGATACAGGGGCAATGAGCAACATCATCACGAAAGCTGCGGCGGCCAGCATCAAATAGAGCGGTCGTCTGCTCAAAGCAAGTCGGATTTGGGAGATGAGAAGGACTATTAACCTTTTTTGCGATATTATCGGAATCGATTCTAGGCTAGGGCCGCTAGAACGTTAACAAGCGTGCCCGTCGTGGCTTTGGCCGAGGGGTCTGGCCGGGGACGTCGAAAGCGAGGGGATAGTAAGACAGGGGCCTTATTCCAGGGTTTAAAACACTGGCCCTATTTTATGCGGAGTGCGGTTGATGATTCTATACATCTATCGCCTGCTCATAGAAGGAATCATGAGATATTATGATATAGGATGAAACCTAGTCGACCGCCATATGGGCGGGAGTCCTGCAATAGGATCACCTCGGGCCATGATCATTAAGGCGGCCGTACCGGCCATCCTATGCTTGGCCATATTGTCTGTCGCCGTAGGGAGTGGCGTAACGGGGGCCAGCACTACGGACACGTGCTCCATCCTCATCGACTTCGGGAACGGCCGGACGGAATGGGTCGATGTTCCGGTGACCGTGGGGATGACTGGCTACGATGTCTTCCAGAATGCCACCCGGACTCTGGGAATCAGCGAGACCCACAACTACGAAGCGCCCTATGGCAACGTCATCACCAGCATCGACGGCTACTCTGGCACCTATAACTTCTCCGATCCCCAGCAGCCCTATGACTTCTGGCGTTTGTGGGTCTGGGACGATTCCAGCGGAGCGTGGACCTTCTCCGACTATCTTCTAGATGGCATCGATGCTGCCTCCACCACCGCCATCGCCATGATCTACGTCCACAACCCGTATCTCGGGCCTCCCGTGGCCACCCCGGAGTACCGGGACCCCTGGATCACCGGCCGGGGCGATTTCAGCAATACCGGCAGCGCCCCCGGTTACCAGCCGACGAGCGCGCAGATGAAGTGGCAGGCGGATCTCAAGAACGGGGCCATCGACGCCTCCATCGTTTCCGCCGCGGGGAGGCTGTTTGCCCTGACCAGCGGCGACAAGAGCGGGGATTCATACACCTCCGACTCCAGGCTGTTCTGCCTGAACGCGGCCGGCGAGGTACAGTGGAGCGCCTCAGTGGGCAGGGGGCATCAGCTTGCCTCCCCTCTGCTATGGAACGACACCGTGTTCGTGGCCTCGGCCGACGGAAGGCTCTTTGCCTTCGACCCCGCGACCGGAAGGGAACTGTGGAACTACACGGTGGCCGCCGGAGGCATCTCCACATCCCCGGTGGTCCACAATAATCTCGTCATCGTGGTCAGCGACGATGGGACGATCGCCGCGATCAATCAAGCCGGGACCAAAGCATGGGGCGTCAGCCTGGGGGCGGCGGTCAGCTCGAACCCCGCGCTCTTCGAAGGGATAGTGTACGTGGGCGGAGAGGACGGCAACCTGTACGCCGTTTCCGCCGATGGCAGCGGAACTAGGTGGTCCACCGCAGTGGGGGGCAGGCTGGGCTCCCCGGTGGTCCTGGCCGATGAGGTGATCGTCACCTACTCCGAGTACTCGGGTTCCGATCCCATAGGGGGTGGGGTGGCTGCGATTTCCAGCAGTGGCTCTCTTGTTTGGAAGACTGCCACCGCCTACACTCCTGGTTCGGCCGCGGTCCTCGACCAGGGCGTGGTGGCGGCGTCCAGCGAGGGGCTCTCCCTCATCACGATCGATGGTTCCCTCCAGTGGACCACTTCCTACGGAACAGGGGCTCCCGACGGCTCCCCGGTGACCGTGAACGGGATGGCCTACCTCGTAACCAACGAGTCCACCAGCAGGGTTATTGCCATCAGCGCGGCGGGGACCGTTGCCTGGAGCTTGGGGCTCGAAACTGGAGACAATGTTAGGGCGTCCCCCTCCATCTCCGACAGCATGCTGTATATGGGAACCAGCGGCGGGGCGGTTGTCGCCTGCCTCCTGGAGGGTGAGGGGTGGGACATTCCTCCCGTGGGGGTGTTCACCTACACCGTCGACGGTACGACCGCACACTTCGATGCCAGCGCCTCCTACGGCGGGAACGGCACCCTAAGCTATCAATGGAACTTCGGGGATGGGCAGACGGGAGACGGGGTCACCGTCGACCACACCTTCTCCGTCCGCGGCAACCACACCATCGTCCTCACGGTCACCGATAGCGGGGGTGCCTCCAGCAACCTGACCAAAGTCATCGATCTGGACGATCCAAGCGCCCAGGTTGACCGTGGCCTCGGCTCTGGAGATGGCATCCCGGCCGCAGTGGGGGTCGGGCTGGTGGCAGCAGCGCTAATCTGTGGAGCAATTATATTCATCAATAGGAGGCGGAGGTAGACGCTCACGATGCGGCGGCCTACCAGGCCAAGGGCCGCGAGAATTCGCGAAAGTGATGCGATCATTTGGATTCCAAGGGTCGGGGCATTATAACGGCCGATAGATTATTACCTGGACGTCTCATCGGAGGGCTGAACTGGTGATATATGATGCGTGACGCTGGACACCGTGAGAAGGTAGAGCTTGCACTAGCGCTTGAGAGATCCGAGACCACACCGGTCAACAACTTTTCCAACAGTACGGCCACTCGGAGCGCCGGTTATAGGATAGCCGATCTACGTTGGGATGCCACTCTCTCGGCCAGGGTCGCCCTCCGCTTCTCCGAGCTGACCCATTCCGATTTCGTCAAGCCGGCCCTGGACAATCAGGCCATGTTCCTGGACCTGGGCGTGAGCGTGAAGCAGCCGGATGACAACTACGGGCGGGTGGTGGATGATCTCTGCAAGACCCCCGAGGACGTCGACAGACTTGCGCTCTACGATCCCTTCGAGCCCCGCCAGTGCCCCAAGTTCACAGCGGCGTTTGTGGACAAGATCGCGATGGTCAACAGGACGATGGAGGAGGACTATGTCATTTGCGGGTTCTCCTGGGGGCCGTTCTCTGCTGCAGGATACCTCCGGGGGGTGGAAGCCCTTCTCATGGACACTTACCAGGATCCTGGGCTCATCCATAAGCTGGTCAAGAAGGCGGCAGCCTGGACCGGAAGGATTCAGCAGAGGTTTGCCGAGGCCGGAGCCACGGTCTTCTGGATGGCCGACCCAACTGCCTCTGAGGACATGATCTCCAAAGACATGTTCAAGGAATATGTCTTTGATCCTTACGCCGCCATGGTCCGCGATATGAAGCGCGCCTATGACCTGCCGTTCTTCCTTCACATATGCGGTGACACTGTGGAGACCATGACCGTCCTCCCCGAGCTGGGGGTCGACTGTTTCAGTGTGGACGCCAAGGTGGACATTGGGGTGGCCAAGAAGCTCATCGGGGACAAGATCGCCATCCACGGCAACGTGCACCCGATACAGACGATGCTCAACGGCAGCCCCGCCGATGTCACCCGGGATAGCATGATGTGCATCGAAAAGGCGGGGCTGGACGGAGGGTTCATCCTCGCGCCGGGCTGCGACACCCCGAGGGACACCCCGGATGCCAATGTGATTGCCCTGGGAGATGCCGGGACGGATTTCTGGAACAAGCGGAAGTAAGGGACGCACGGCACGCGGGGGCATGCCTGGCCTCCCTTCGTCGGAAGGACTGGCGGGATAGCTAATTATACCATGAGCGCGGACGTCGTTCCGGGAATCAAGATGATCGACGTAAGGAGCGCATTGGCAACCCGGGCAGAGAGCGTGACCTCGCGGAACCCCGACCTCTCGGTTCAGTACACAGTATACACCGATGATCGCAATGAATGGGGTATCCTACACATCCTGAACGAGGACGAGCAGGTCGTCGGATTGGAGTTCTTCGAGACCGAGGACAGCTGGAGAAGGCCAGGTGCGGTAAGGGACTACAACATCGCCGCGGATGAAGGATACCCGGTGATGGTGATCGTCCCGGACAAGGTATTCATGGAGTTTCGCCGTTCGGTGATCGACCGCGGGGGCGAGGGCTTTTCCACATACCTCTACAGCGACTTCAACATCCAGCAGATGGTCAAGGTCTGATAAGGGCGAAAATTCTTCGATCGGTATGACGGGGTTGGCCCGACCGATCGTCCTTTTTCACAATGACGGCTGATTTGTAGCGGCCCATAGCTCTCGTTGGCCTAACCGCCCTGGAGGTCCCCGGGGTCGCCCGGCATCGCTTCTCGTTCCGAGCGATCGGGGCCTCTCCCTGCTCACCTTCTTCTGATCTGATGATAGTCCTTGAAATGGAACCTCATCTCGTCGGAGAGGTCGTCGTCATTGCTCCCATAGACCGGCCTGCCGCAGAGTGGACAGTCCATGGCCATCCTCATCTCACCCCGGTTCATCATGCGGTGCATCATGCCACCGCCATGACGAACGCCGGCCATCCCGGACCTGCCCGTCATTCCCTCCTCGGAAGACTGGTAGCGACTATCTGACCTCCAGGTCCCTACCTCCCGTTCTTCTCTGGTCTCCTCTCGAGGATATCTCCATTGTTCGGTCTCTTGAATCGTTGTCGCGCTGCGGGGGGTCTCGCCGGTCGGCTCTCCTCTGTTCCAGGTCTCGACCTGCCTCTCAGTCATGCTCTGGGTGCCCGGAGCGGAACGACCCAGACGAACGACCTCTTCGCGTTGTCTCGTTTCCTCCGGTGTGAGCGCGGAGGGGTCTCGCATGCTCCAAACCTGCACATCCCTCATCGATTCTGGCTGGGAAGGTCTCCCTCTGCTTTCCTCGCTGATTCTGGATATCTGATGCGTGTCCGCGAGATGCCCCCGGAGCATCTGAGTAAGCTCATCCTGGTTTCTGCTCATCAGCCTCTCGCCGCAAATTGGGCACTTGATATCGACCATATCACTCACCGCGGATGGGTCCCAAGGACTCGTACAAATAGCTTCGTCCAGTTTATCGAAATGTCACTTCATCTCTTCAGATAATATTATTAGCCAGGTGGTCGAGTGATAACGTTCTTCGACCGCAGCCGTTCCGCATTGGAAAGACACTTATCCTGCCGTCGGTCACCTCTGCGCTTCATTGTTTACGGAGAACCCCCCCATCCTGTCCCGGTGTAAATGATGTCTCAGGTATGCTGAGGGGGAGCGGAGTGCTCCGCCCGAGCATAGCAGGGGCGGAACCCCTGGAGGATGGACCGGAGGGTCGCGGTGGTCTCCTCCATCTCCCTCATACCCATGGGCTTGATCAGATAGCAGGTCACACCGGCCTTCCGTACCCTTTCCTTGTCCAGAGGGGAGGATGAACCGGTCATGACCACGATCGCAATCCGATGAAGAAGATTCAGCTCCTTCAAGTGACCGAGGAGGGCATGCCCGTCCATCCTCGGCATGTTCAGGTCGAGGATGATGACGTCGACACCGTGGCCCTCCCTGAGGTGCCTGAGCACCACCTCCCCATCCTTGAGCCAGAGGACGGAGCATTCGACTCCCGTATCCCTTACCATCTCCTCGATGATGCTGGCGTCAGCAGCGTTATCCTCTACCAGCAGGACATTGAGCGGTGTCAGTGGTACCACCGCCCTTGGGCGCCCGAGCCGTAGCGGTCCCTGCTGGATCTGTACCTCATCGCCTTCATCCCCTAGACCATCCTGCCGCCGCGGATATCATCCCTCACCTGCTTGCCGTTCGGTTCGCTCGCGGACGAAACGTTCGAGATAAGGTATTAGCTCCTCGGCCTCATCCATCCGGTCGGGTTTGAGCATGAACATGTCTGCTCCCAGTTCCATAGCCATCCTCCGGTCCCGGGGGGCGTTGGAGCTGGTCAGCACCACTGTCAGAACCGAGGCTAGGCGCTCGTCCCTCATCCTCTCCCTTAGAAAATCGAACCCGTCCATCCTCGGCATCCTCAGGTCTAGGAGTATCACGTCGGGCAGGGCTGGATCGTCCAGGCACTTGAGGTAGGTGAGGGCCTTCTCCCCATCGGTCACATGTTTGAGGGATATCGATAGCCCAGACATCTCCAGGAGCACCGACAGCAGCTGCACATCACCTGGGTTATCCTCGGCTAGAAGGATCCTAAGCGGCGTCACTGCGGCGTCGCAGCTGCACATCTCCGTTATCTCCCTACCTCCCTCAGTCACACCCATTCCATCCTTGATCCGAGATCCCTGCCCGGCCGAGCGGCCTCCTGCAGCCCATGATCCGCGCCCTTATCAGCTTTTATCAACTCCTATAATGCATTTTCCCATTACCATGAAGGCCGTTCAGGCTCAAGGCGCAAGCTAACCGATTTGATATGAGCTGACCGCGGTGTAAATATAGATTTTCCAATTTTTTTGTATACTCAGACCCCATGGAAGCGACCTTTGCCTCGTGGTGGGGACCATTCGATGCTCTCAGACCTAGGTTGCAACCTTCGGAAGAGGGAAATCATCTAAGTACTAGCTCCTGATGTGACCATGAATAGGCCATGAAGGCCCGTGTTCAGAGAGCGTGGACATGCCATACGATCCCAGATACGAGAACCCGGTCTCCGCCCTGGGCCTCAGGGCGCTTCGGCGGACCCGAGATGTGGCGGCCAGGCACGCCAGGGTCCCTAGCCTTCGTGCCCTGGTCCGGCGGGAGAGATGCGTTGGGTGCGGGGCCTGCGTCCGAAAGGGGTTCTGCCGGTTCGGAGCCATCTCCATGGATGAGGACAAGAAGGCGGTCGTGGACGACAGCAAGTGCAGGGGGTGCACGCGGTGTACTCATCTCTGCCCCAGGAACGCCTTCACCCTGGAGGTCCAGACCCCTGCCATCATGCGAGAGACCCTGAGGACGCTGGACAAAGAGTTCACCCGATTCCTTGATCAGGAGAAGAAGTGACAGCCCACCGACGGGGAAGCGATGCGCTCCGATTTGGCGCTGGTTCCGAACATCCGAAGATCATGCCTCCCGATCAGCGGTCGGAAGAAGGACCAGATGGGCGATGACTGCCGCCCCAACGACGATAACGAGGACGGTCATCAGTGGTTTGAAGCCGCTCATGGCCTCGGAGAAGGCAAGGCCGAGGATCACTGCCGAAATCGATGCTGCCTTCATCCTCCTGGTCAGCCCCCGGCCTTCGAGATAGGCCCTGAGATGGCGGCCGAACAGAGGGCTCTCCATCAGCCACCGGTAAGCCCGGGGTGATCCCCGAGCGAAGCAGCCGGCCGCGAGCAGCAGGAAAGGGGCAGTTGGCATCACGGGCAGGAGCGCGCCGACCCCGCCCAGCCCCACACACAGCACCCCGGCCGCGGTCCATGCCTTGTTCTTTATTTCCATCGTCCTCGATGGCATACTTCCGACCATTCTAGGCGACTGATGATAAACGCTTCGTCCGATGCCCGGGAGCGGTCCGACGGAACGAAGCTCACTCAACCACCCCAGCCTTTCGTTCTAGGTGCCCCAGCGTTCCTGGGCGGAATGCTTTCCCCCCTTGACCTTGGCCTCACGGGGCTCTGCCGCCGCTCCCTTCTTTCCGGCGAGGGACAGCTTCTCCCTGGTCTCCGGGGATATTTCTCTCCCCGAGCCCCACCTCGCAGCTGCTCCTCTCTCCCCACCCAATACCTTGGCTTCCCTAGGCTGGGCCTCGGCTCCTCGCCGTCCGGCCTCGGAGAGCTTCGCCCTGGTCTGGTCGCTCAGTTCCCGCCCCGAGGACCACCTCTCCTCGGCCCCTTTCTTTCCTGCCTCGGAGAGCTTCTTCCTGGTTTCCTTGGTGACCATATAGCATCCTTTTCCTGGCGGCATGTGGACCGCCGAGGTCGACGTCCCCGCCCATCATATATATGGCTTGACCGCAACATCTGCGTCCAGACCGGGGTTAGGATGCTATGGTTAACAATCGGAGGATTGTGTGCGGACTCCGCCGCCGTCCTTTCCCGATCGCGTGTCGCTCCCGGCAGGGTCGTTAGTGGGCCTTCGTCCCCCTCACCGAAATCTCCGGGCCCGAAGGCTGGGTTATAAAAGACAGGATGGCGGCCATCCCCACTCTCGCCTCCCCGGCGTGACCGCGCTGCCGTCCGAGGGCCAGTGGGACTGCACCGCCACTCCCATCTCTCCGGTCAGCGGGTCACAGGCGACGATCGAGTAAATGTGAGCCAGCCTACCGGGGTGGGAGCGGACCATGGTCGGCTCATCGCCAGGTGGGGCCTATGTCCTGCCCCTCCTGTCGGCGATGGCTTCCATGCGCTCAAGGAATACCACGGCCTGGTCGATACCTTTCTGCCAGAACTCCTCGGTGGCAATATCGAAGCCCTGATCCCTGGCCAGCTGGGCCGGGGAACGGCTGGAACCGGCCGCCAACAGGGCTTTCATCTTGGGAACGAACTTATCCCCCTGCTCCTGATACAGTTTGTACAGGGCGTAGACGAACAGCTGGGCGAACACATATGGGTAGTTGTAGAACCGATAGTTGGGAATGTAATAATGCATCTTCATCGTCCACTCCCACTTCATCTCCGGCAGCCACTCCACCGCATCGCCGTACACGTCGTCACGGGCCCTGGTCCATAGGGCAGCTACCGTATCGCCATCCAGGAACCTGCCGGCCTTTATCGCATCGTACAGGCTCTGCTCGAAGTGGTACCTCGCGCTCACCTGGAAGGCGGCCATTCCGAACTCCTCCCACACCGTATCCAGGACCGCCAGTCGCTCCTCCTCGGATGCGGCGTCCTTGAGCAACTGGTCAGTGAGCAGCAGCTCGCCGAAGATCGAGCCGGTCTCGGCGATGCAGGAACCCGCGCTGAAGTTGCTGAGCCTCTGGGCCCTCGAGGCCAGGTAAGCATGTATGGCGTGGCCGAGCTCATGAGCCTGGGTGTAAACATCGCTCCGACGTCCGTTGAAGCTTTGCAGCACGTAGGCGCTCTTGCCTGCGTACCAGTAGCTGCAGAACGCTCCGCTGGCCTTGCCCTTGCGAGGTTCGGCGTCGAGATGGCTGCGATCATACATGTCGGTTACCCATTCGGCGAACTGGGGGTCGAAGGAGCGATAGGCCTTGGTCACCGTCTCCCGGGACCTTGCCCACTCATATCTGGTATCGGGAGCGATGGGTAGGGGAGCTTGAAGGTCCCAGTTACCCAGCCGGTCCAGGTGGAGCAGCTTGGCCTTGAGCCGAAGGTACCGGCGGTACACTTCGGCGTTACTGCGCATGACCTTCATCAAAGCGTCGATGGCTGCGGCGTCGACATCGTTGTCCTGTAGGCTGGGATCTACGGGATTAGCATACTTGCGCCACTCACACATGTGGAGGTGGTCGGCGCAGATGGACCGCAGGGCCGAAGACCACAGGATGTCGTCCCCGCCCAGTTCGGTGTACACGATGCTGTTGGCGCTACGCCTCTTCTCACGGTCCGGATCGGAGTAGTAGCTGATGATCTCCCCGTAGGCAAGGTCCTTCTCCCGGCCGTCAACGGTCAGCTTGAACATCCTGGTAGAGAGCCAGTCCTGCTGGAGCTGGGACCACGCATCGACCCCGTTCTGATCCTTGGCCATTATCAAGCGCTCCTGGTCCTCCGACAGCAGATGAGGCACCCTCGCCCGCACCTTCTCGAGATAGTGCTGGTACTCCTTCAGCAGGGGGTCGTTCACCAGCTCGGGGCGAGCTTTGAGCAGGCTCCCGAACTCGATTTCAGAGAAGGCCATCTCCTGCCCCGCCCGAGTGCCGGCCTTCCGCACCGCGTCGTTCAGCCGCTTGGCCACTGCATCGGTGGAATCGGCGGCGTACAGCAGCTGGGCGAACATTACCGGCCCCTCGTGGCGCACATAGAGCTCGTCCCTCTGGTCCAGGAAGGTGAGAATGCCCGGGGCGTCGAGGCCGGCGATCCTTCCTTGATAGCGCTCCCGGAACCTCACGGCGTCGGCCACCAAGAGATCCAAGGCAGCGATGATGGAATCGGCATCGGTATCGGAAACAAGCTGTGAAAGGTCCCACGTGGTTTGATCAGCCATTGTATCGTCCCTCCTACATGGATACGGTCTGGGAAAAAGGCTTCCTCCTTTCCCACCGGCATGATCGGGGGCGGGGCCGCCACGCAGACGGAGGAACGGGGTCGGCAGTGCCTGGCCGAGAAGGGCTTATGGCTTCTCCTGATGCGAGCGTTCCTAGCGATGCTGGGCAATCATATAAATCGTCCTTAATCTAGATATAAAACGTTATCGATGATCACGACCCGCCTGACCAAGACCCCTCTAGTCGAGGGGGCGGTCAAGATACTGCTGATAGAGGACAACCGGGGAGATGCCGTACTGATAGAAACAGCCCTGGAGCCGTCCGAGGACCCTCCCTTCACGGTGCATGTGGAGAGCAGACTCGTCCCCGCGCTCGAACGCCTGAACTCGGAGAAGTTCGATATTGTCCTCCTGGACCTGAACCTCCCCGACAGCTTCGGGTTCGAGACGGTGACCTCGGTGCAGGAGGTCGTGCCCCGAACCCCGGTGGTGATCGTCACAGGCAATATGGACGAGGCCTTCGCCCGCACGGCCGTGCAGTCGGGGGTACAGGACTATCTGGTCAAGGACGAGATCCGCCCCTATAGCCTCATACGCACAATCCTCTTCGCCATGGAACGGAAGCGCATCGAGAACAACCTCTACGCTCTGGAGGAGGTGGCCAGTGCGGCGGTGGCCACCCTTGACCTAGACGCTATCCTGGAGGCGGTGCTTGGGACCCTCCGGTCGGTCATGGGGGCTGATCGCACCGCTCTCCTGATGGCCGAGGACGGCGACCTCTCGATCAAGGCTCAGTCGGCCGGCGGCCTTTCAAGGAGGGAGGAGAGCAGCGAGGACAAGAAACTGAGCCGTCAAGTCCTGGTCGAGGGCCGCCCAGCCTTCGCCCGCATTCCTGAAGAGGATGGGGGGGAATTCTACGTGCTTAAGGTCCCTCTGACCATCGAAGGGGAGGCGGGAGGCGTGCTGGAGGTGGAGTGGGCAGCCCCCCATGCCGAGAGCGAACGAGAGGTCGCACTGCTGACCGTGGCGGCGGAACGCATCGCCTCGGGCATGTCCAACGCTCGAGCCTATGAGTCGGTGAAGCGTTCGGAGCGGTCGGCGAACGAAGAGAGGTCCCGCCTGCGAACCATCATCGACACCTTGCCGGTGGGGATTCTCATCACCGACCGCAACGGCCGGCAGATGGAGTCCAACGCCCTCCGGGCGAAGATCTGGGGAGGAACGCCTAAACCCTCGACATCGATGGATGATCTGTGCGCCATCCACGCCTGGTACGCAGACAGCGGGGAGGCGGTCAAGGAGTGTCCAGTGGTCAAGGCCCTCAAGTACGGCGAGGTCGACCTGGGGGAGACCATCAACATCGAACGCCTGGACGGCAGTTATGGCACAATTCTCGCCTCCGCTGCGCCCATCAGGGACGAGAGCGGGACCCTCCTGGGAGCAGTGGGGGTTCAGCAGGACATAACCGATCGCATCCGGTTGGAACAGAGGTTGGTGACCGCGATGGAGAGGTCGGAGTTCTATATCGATCTGCTCACTCACGATGTCGCCAACTCCCTTGCCTCGGCCTCGGGATACTTGCAGCTCATCGAGCCCTCGGGAATGGGGGGCGAGAAGACCACCCAGTGGTTAATGAGGGCCTTAACCTCGCTTGACGACTCAGCCCGGTTGATCGACACGGTGCGCAGGGTCCACAACCTCGGCTCTTCGCCAAAGACCAAGATCGACCTCGACGTCATGTTGCCGGAGGTCATCGCCCACGTTCTGCCCAGGGGGGATGGCGCGGAGATCATATACTCGGGGATGCACGATGCCATGGTCACCGGCACCGGTCTATTGCCGGACCTCTTCACCAACCTGCTGGAGAACGCAGTAAAGCATTCCAAGGGGCGGGTGAGCATCGCCGTTACCGTGCGACCTCATTATTTCCAAGGCATAGACTATGTACGGGTCGATATCTCCGACAACGGCCCGGGCATCCCCGATCAGCTCAAGGAGAGGCTCTTCGTTCGGGGAGAGAGAGGCATCACCCGGGCCCCGGGGCATGGGATGGGGTTGTTTCTGGTCTCCAACATTGTCGCCGAGGTCGGGGGCAGGATATGGGCGGAGGACCGTGTGCCTGGCGACCCCGCCAAAGGGGCGCGGTTCGTCGTTCTACTGCCGCGGAGCAAGGACGAATAAAAAAAAGGAAGGGAAGGGGTTTACGCCTGGAGACCCAGGGACCGCATCCAGATATACCTCGTTTCGTTGCCCATGGTGTATGACATCAGGGTCAGGTCATCGCCGCTCCTCAGGGCCACGGTGACGTTGATGGTATTGTTGTCGGCACCCATGGTGGGGGTCACGCTCATCGAGCCGTTCTTCTCCGTCCACACCATCATGTTGCTGATGTTCGAAGCTGATGCGTTATCGAGGAGCGCAAGCTCGATCGTCAGGTTCTGGGTGGCGTTCATGAGGGACGAACCGATTGTCCCGTTGTCCGAGGTCAGGTTCTTGATCCCGGCGCCGGATAAGCGGTCGGTCCAGTTGCCCCCCATCGTGCCGTTGGGGTCCCATATGGATTTGAGGGCCAGAGCGGGGGTGGCGTTGGACATGCTCGTCATGGTCAGCGGTATCTGACTTACCAGGCTACCCTGGCCGGGCCAGAAGTAGACCGAACCGTTGACGGTCATGTTCTCCGCGATCCTGAACCCGATCAGGAACGGCACGGTGGTGTTGTTGGCGATCCGGGACGGTAGGTTGTTGTTGAGCCCCATATCGCCCTGGACCCAGGTCCCGTTACCGACGTCCAGCCAGAAGTCGGAAGCCTGGAGGCTCATACTTGTGGTGTTGTTGTTGGTGACGGTCATCAGTGCGAGCACCATGCTGCCATTGCCGAACATCAGATTGATCGGGGAATCCCCTCCCTGACCTATCTGCCACGTGGCGAGGTCAGTTATGGTGAGGTTCTTCATGGTGGTCGGATTGATGCTCGGTGCCTCGGTCGTCACCATTGCCGGCAGGCTGATGTTCCTCTGCGGAGTCATTTCCACGTTGAACGAAAGCGAGCCGCTGCTATAGCTGACAGACTGCACCGATGAGCCGTTGGTCTGGAATCCGAGGATCGGGAAGACCGTCTGATTTGGCTCCACCGTCATGCTCATGTTATTGAGCGCTGTCGCCGTGGTGTTGTCCGATAGCATGGCGACGAAACCGGTACCGTTCAGGGTAAGGTTCTGCGTCCCGTTGTTGGTCACGGCGACCTTCATCAGGAAGTCAGGGGTCCCGGAGCTGAGTGGGGTGGCATTGAGCTCCGCCCGCAATTCAGTCAACGGGGAGGCATTGGAGCGATTGACCGATGCCGAGATGACCTCCACGCCTCTCACGGTGCCAGTGGAGTTCGGCATTCCGTTGTTCGATCCCTCGTTACCCACGTTCGCGGTGTTCGAACCGGGGTTCATCAACATGATGCCTCCGGCCGCGGCCGCTACGATCGCGATCGCGATCACCGCGGCCAATATGGCGTTCCGTCGTCTCATTTACATCATCCCTCGTCTCTGAAGGCGTTAGATGGCCACCGTCTTCCGGTGGCTTGGCGACGACGTCGGATGCATTTGGATATAAGGGTTATACGCTTAGAACTTGGAAGGAAGGAGGTAACTGGCGCGGCGAGGAGGGCTCCCCGGCCTGGGGTCCGTGGGAACGTCGTGCGGCGGTCCCGGCAATCCCTTTTTATCGCTCCTGGCCATATCAGGAGCCATGGCGCAGATCTCCCTGAGGAACAGGATCTACGGCCCCTGGGCCGGCTTCGAGAGGGAGGTCCTGGCATCGGAGCACGCTGGATGGGCGAGGTACGTCGGACGCCGCAGGGTCCAGCTGCGCAAGAGCCCCTTCCTGCCTCCCGATCCCACCAGGGAGTACCTTCTGCCCGAGGACGTGGTCGTCGACGAGGAGGAGCTGGTCGAGCTGACGGTCGGGAACCAGGAATATCTGGTCCGCTCCCTCCCCCGGGGATCAGCCATCGCCGAGGACTACGTGAAACTGTTGGAGGTGGTGGCGGTGACCAAGCTGCGGGTCCCTCTTCCCCGTCCCTACCTGGACACCGACGAGTTCCTGTCACGAGTAATCGTCAACTGGCGGGCCGGCGAGGAGGACCATCTGGATAAATCGATTGCCCTCCAGCTGCTGTCCTGTCCCCGCACCGCCATCGGGCCTGGGGGCATCGGCTCGCAGTCTTTTGATCTCTCCGGCGCCCCCAAGGTCCTGGATCGTCTGAAGCGGTCGGTGGACCTCAACCTACCGGCGGAGTTCAGCCGGCCCAATCCCCGCTACGAGATGGACTTCCTCTCGTCGCTCGGGGACCTGTCAGCCCTACGTAAGAAAGTGGTAGGTGGCCAGGTAGAGGAAGTCTCCTACAACTACCTCAAGATGGTGGACCCTTCCCATCACCCGCTGCCCCAGCATGTACCGACTATCGTGTACAACTCGACCTACCGCCCTGTCACCGCAGTCCCAGACCCCGACGTCATCGAGTTCCAGCTATACGGCCTATGGCTGCGACCAGTGGTCACCGAGGCCATGATAGCCAGGATCGAGAAGATGCTAGGCTCGATCCTCGAGGAATCGGACCCCACCTTCGCCGGCTACAATATCGACTTCGATCAGGACGCCATGGCCAAGATCGCCATGGCTCTCTGCCGACTGTATCGGCAGGATCGCTTGGACGAGGATATGCTGTCGCGCAGTCGGCGGTGGTTCATGGACCTCTACCGCTTCTTCGCCGATCTGCGGTTAAACTATGTGAGGCCGGGGGGCTCCTCGCGCATTTCCATCGACGGATCGCCGGAGCACCGGTACCTCCGCCAGGGGCCGCACGACATGCAGGTCCTGAGGGAAATCTACCGGGGAGTCAACGAGGTCGGGTTGGACTACGTGTCGTTCGCCGGCTTGAAGAAGGCCCTCCGCCGGAAGAAGCTTACCGCCGACGAGATCAGGGACTCCATAACTCGCCTGGTGCAGAGCGGTTCGATCATATCGAAGGAGAACGATAACCTGTTCCGGCCGGTTCGCCGGTTCGAGCTGGACCTGCCGGAGCGCAAGTGATCTCTCCCGCCCTCGGTCAGGAGCTCACAGGGGATGATGGCAGGAGTAGCACTCCTTATCCCCGGCCTTGTTATCCTCGCCGCAGTGCTTGCAGGGCACCAGGCTCTCCTTGGTGGTCACCAGCTCATCGCTCCCGCACTTCCGGCATATCGCTTGGTGCTCGTCGTTCTCAGCGAGACACTTCATGCACGTCCGCATGAGAGATGCTTCAGCGGCCGACGGTAATCTACTTTTTCTCCGATCGTCGGAGCTTGTAGCCAATGCCCTGAAAGATGGCGATGACCTCCTCCCCCTGGACGACCTGGACCTCGTAGACCGAGGTGCTTTTATTCTCCTCCACCTTGCGGGCGGTAGCCACCAGGTCCCCTCGGCCCGGCCTGAGATAAGTGATGCTGGCGTTGAGAGCCACCTGCGGTTCCCCACGGGAGTTGGCGGCGAGGGCGAAAGCCTGGTCCGCGAGTGAAAAGATCGCTCCCCCATGTACGGTCCCCAGTGCATTGGTCAGTCCGTCCACTGGCATGCGCACCACTGCTTCGTTCTCACCGATGGACACGGTCTCCATCCCGAGGTGCAGGGCGTATGGGGCGACCACCATCGACCCCAGCCTCGCCTCCAGGTCCGCGGGCAGGTCCTTCTTCATCTTGATCGGTGGGGAATGGCCAAGGGTTTGATTAAGGTGAGTGTCGACTGCCGAGCGAGATGTGCCCTGCCGACCTGTTCGTCCGCAACCGGAGGCCGGTCACCGCTCCAGAGGTACGCTCGGGTCCAGCATATCGGTCGCCTGCAGCATGTTCATGCACACCCCGATCAGATCGACCAGGTCCCTGCGGAGCTCCTTCCGCTGCAGGGAGGTGAGGGTTAGCGCGGCACCCTGGAGACTGATCTTGCTCAAGGTTCGGTCCAGCTGCTCCCCCCGCTCTCGGAGGCGACGCTTCAGGTGGTGGACGTCCATGACCTGGTCACCAGTGCACCATTCGTCATCGGACCCCAGGGCCGCTTCCAGCAGCAGAGCGAGGTCGACGATGCATTCGCGTGGGGGGTGGAGTTCGTCTTGCATGTATCAAGGACTTGGCACCGATAGGCATATCACTTTCGCTGAGAGCCTTCATTCCTTTGGGAATCGAAGCGATGTAATGATTATCAACGTGGAGAACAATCGTTAATACGGGGGTGAGAAGATGGAGAACAGCGAGTGGAGGCATTACTCGATCGGGTCGTGGATCATCAAGCCAGGGAGAGAGGAGGAGTTCAAGTCAGCCTGGAACGACTTCGCTCAATGGACCGCCGAGGCCCGGACCGCTGCCTCGGAGGGCGTGCTGGTGCAAGATACCGAGGACTCCCGATTGTTCTATTGCTTCTGGCCGTTCAAGAGCGAGGAGGCCATAAAGCAATGGCGGTCGGATATCATGTTCCGACAACACATGATGCGGATGAGGGCCTACTGCGACAGCTGCCATCCGTCCATCGTGAAGATGGTGAACAAGGTCTGAGGTCGGCTCAGGGGAACTCTATCTCTTCCTGTTCATCGGCGCCCACATCGACGCGCTGGATGTTGTTGTGCTGATCGATGTACTTGAGTCTGATGCGATCGTTGGGGATCTTGATTACACGGAGTTCGCGGATGGGGGAGTCGATGAAAGCGAGGAACCCGGACATATCGGTCTTCCCCTCGTAGCTCTTGATGTGGTCGAATATCTCGCAGCGCTTGATCCTCATGGTCTATCGTCGATGGACAGAGAGCGGGCGGATATGTGACTTTCGGTCATCCCACGGACGGAATCGGAGGATTTGTGCTCGCCGGAAGGTCCCTTTTGCCTCGGAACGTGCGCCTAAACGCTGAACCTGCCGATCGAGGGTCGAGACCCGTCGCCCCACTCCCTTCACTATCGACCGACCGGAAAGCCGCCACAATGGGCCGCCCTTCTGGTGCAGAATATTCTCAGGTACGTCCATGATGGGTAAAGCTTATTGATAGGTGCCCGTATCGAGTCTCATGCTCGTCCGTCTGGAAGGCGTTTCCAAGGCCTTCGGTCCCAAGGACCTCATCAAGAACGCCTCCATGCAGATCAACGACAACGACCGCATCGCCCTCGTGGGACCGAACGGGGCGGGGAAGACCACCCTGCTGAAGATGATCACCGGGGAGGTCCGACCGGACACGGGCGAGATCTCGATCAAGACCAACAAGATCGTCTACCTCTCGCAATTCCCGACGTTCGACGAGACCACCACGGTCAACGAGACTCTGACATCGGCACCTGTGACCGAGGAGGGGAAACGCATGGCGGAGCTGGAGGCGATCATGAGCTCCGGGGAGTTGCCCTCGGGGATGGACTGGAACGACATCTCCATGGAATATGCCAGGCTGCAGGAGCAGACCAGCACGCACGCCATGAGCGACGCGGAACGGGCGCTCGAGCACCTCCGGACCTTCGGCATCGAGGACAAAGCGTCCGGGAAGGTCGCCGAACTGAGCGGTGGGGAGAGGACCAAGGTCATGCTGGCCAAGGTCCTGGCGCAAGCGGAGAAGGCCGACCTGCTGATACTGGACGAACCGACCAACCACCTGGACATCGACGCGGTGGAGTGGCTGGAGGATCATCTCCTCGATTTCAAGGGCGCGGTGCTCATCGTTTCCCATGACCGTTACTTCCTCGACCGCACGGTCACCCAGGTCTACGAGCTGGAGAACGCTAAGCTCAGGCACTATGCCGGCAACTACTCGCAGTTCGTGGACAAGAAGGCGATGGAACTGGAAAGGCAGCGCAAGGAGTTCGAGAAGAACGTCCGGGAGAGGGACCGTCAGGCCAAGGTCGCCGACGAGCAGCACCGGGCCCTATGGTTCTCGTCCACCCACAAGACCAGGCTGAAGATGCTGGAGCGAATGGAAGTCAAAGAAGCGCCGGACAAGAAGCGGGACCTCACCCTCGACATCGCTGCGGCGCAGAAGTCCGGAAAGAACGTAGTCATCGCCCGTAAGCTCAAGGTCTCCCGGGGCAAGAAGGTGATCTTCGAGGACCTTGACATAGACATCGATAACGGAGATAAGATCGGCCTCTTCGGACCTAACGGCGCCGGCAAGACTACGCTCATCAAGGCCATCCTGGGAGAGCTGCCCTCGCGCGGCGACCTGTGGGTGGCTCCCGGGGCGCGCATCGGCTACTTCGCCCAGGGCCACGACCTCATGGACCCCAAGCTCTCCTCGCTGGAGCAGATCAACAAGTCTCTGGAGGGCGATGCCCGGGCAAGGGCGAGGGCGTTCCTGTACCGATTCATGCTCACTCAGAAGGATGCCGAGCGGCCGATCTCGACCCTCTCCGGCGGGGAGCGGGCCAGGGTTGCCCTGGCCCTCCTACTGTCCATGGACCTCAACTTCCTTGTGCTGGACGAGCCCACCAACTACCTGGACCTCATGGCTAAACACGCCGTGGAGATGGCCCTCGCCGACTATCCCGGAACGTTCATCATCGTCACCCATGACCGTTACCTTCTGGACTCCACCTGCAATGAGGTGGCGGAGCTGAGGGGCGGCACCCTCACCATGTTCCGGGGCAGCTACTCCCAGTTCAAGGGCGCCCGCCCGGGACGGGACGTGGTCGAGGAGGCGGAGGTCTACAAGGTCGTCTCTGGCTTCACCGACTGGGCATCGCGGACGAAGTACGCCGCGGGGGACAAGGTGCTCATCGCCCCGTCCGAGAAGGAAAATTACCAATGGGCCCTGGACAACGGCAAGCTGCGAAAGATGCCGGGCAAGGAGCGGAAGATCATCAAGCGATGACGGTGAGGACAGAGGGCATCTATTTTCAAAGGTGGATTCGTGCAATCTACTGCCGGCCCGACCATGCGGGCCAGGGTGGCCGATCATCCCCAATAGCGGGCTAAGCGGGACTGTTCCGTATCCGGCCGCTCACCGTCTCTCCCGTCACACCGTGGTGCCAGGAACGCCTACGGCTTGGACTGAGGGCCATCACGAATAACCCGGAAGATGCCGGACCACTCCGCCCTAGTCATCTCCCGCCCTCCATAGCGCTTGCTGGACACCGACTCCTCTAGCGTCACTTCCTCGAGGCCCACGGTCAGGACACGCAGCTCCTCCCCGCTGAAGAAGTGGTTCCTGATGCCGGTACCGCGCCGGAAGGTGCCAGCCTCGATCTCTTGGCCCTGGCCGCATCGCATGTCTTTCACCGAGAAGGCTCTGAGCACCAGAGTGCCCCCTGGTACGAGCACCCGGATAATCTCGTCCATGGCCCTCCGGCGCTCGTCTTGCAGCAGATGGCCCAGAACGTGAGACGCCACCACATGATCGAAGGTACGATCGGCGAAGGGGAGGGAGCGCAGGTCCCCTCTCACAAGCTCGAGGCCGGGGGAAGGCACGGCCAGGCGGCAAGATCTAAGGCCGACGCGAGAGAAGTCCAACGCCACCACAGAGCTGGCAGTGCGCACGAGGACGGCTGCCGTCTTCCCGTTTCCGCAGCCCAGCTCCAGCACGACCCCAGCGAGCTCCAGGCCGAGGTCGTCCTTCGGAGGGCCTTTCCACATGGGATGAGGGCAAGAGTACTCGCGGTCCCAGCAGGTCTCCTGATCGCCGCTACCCCGGGAAGAAGCACCTTCGACCTCGTCCTTATCGGCCACATGGTGATGATGACGAGCATGGCAATCAATCTGCTGGCGGACGAATCGGCAGTATGGCGGAAATGACCTCGGCCCCTGGGCGGACGGTGCGTCTTCAGTCAGCCCCCGGACTACTTACAAAGGTAGATCATCGGGACGAGAGATAGTGACCTGAAGAGGGGGAAACAGATCATGGCTTCGAAGATCGGCAGCAACTCGATGATCGGTGCGATCTCCGCCACGACGATATCCACGCGCGCCTGGAAGAATTTGAATATCGTTCAGCAATCGGTGGTGTTGATCATGAACCAGACCAGCAGGAGAAGCATTCCACCGTTCCGGTCCTCAGTCTTGACTTCGACCTTGCCGGTGGGGTACTTGTTCCGGAGGTCGCGGAACACGGTGAACAACACCGCCCCGTCCGGACGAAGCATGGCCCAGGTCCCCGCCGGCTCGACGCGGGTCCACAGGTAGGTCGTTCCGTCGGCGAGGACCACGGTCCCGCGGTCCAGGGCGTCATACTCCAAGCGGGCGAGATCGGCGCTCGCCCCGATGGCCGAGATCGCCGCTCCGGGCCTTTGAAGGCCTCCCTTGCGCAATACGAAGTTTTCGCTCCCCATGGTCGCCCGGACGGTGGTGCCGAAGAAGGAGGGCGAGGACATCCTGGCGACGACCTCACTCTCGCGGCGCAGCTCCCAGTCCAACTTCCAAGCCTTGGGCCTGATCCATTCCGCGCTACCGGCAGAGATGCTCATGTCGACGCCACCCCGGCCGAAGAAGCAGCCGCACTATCCTGCTGGTTGAGGATCACCAGATACCAGGCGACAGTGAGGAACAGCGGCAGATCGCGGTCCCGGGATCCGCGCTCATGCACGGTCACCTCGGCCTCCTGGCGAAGGATGGCCGGTCGAACTCGGACCTCGGCCAGGACCTCGTTGCTCGAGCCGATGAGCGCCCAGAGGCCACCCCAAATGGACCTACGCTCCACTGTGTAGCGCCGCCCGTCGAGGATCTCCATCGTCCATGCCGCCCTCCACCCCATCATCACCTGCCCCAGCTCTTCCTGGAACGGCCCTCGGCGCAGGATGACCTTGGGGTGCAGGATGCCGGTGCGGTCCAGCGAGTATTCCGCATCTCCGATGCGCACTTCCGCCAGATCGCTGAACAGCCGGGGGAACTGCATGGAGGCGAGGATCCGTGCTTCGCTCACCAGCTCGTAGCTGCGGCGGACCGATCCGGCCTGCCTCCACGTCAGCGACGCCGGGACCTGAATGGGTTCGAACATGTCACGCTGTGATGGCCGGGCGGTTACTCTAATCTTTTCCTCCATGCCCGGAGTTGGCATTGCCGATCAATCCTGCCGCTTCCGGCGCACCGCGACCGAGCGGGCGTGGGCGTGTAGGCCCTCAGCCCTTGACAGTGTCTCTACCGTGTCCCCAAGGACCTCCAGGCCCTCCTGGTCCACGATCTGGACCGAGCTGCGCTTCATAAAGTGCATGACGTCGAGGCCGGAGTGCACATGGGCGTAGCCGGCGGTTGGCAGCACATGGTTCGTTCCCGAAGCGTAATCGCCCAGGGCCACCGCCGCATACCGGCCGACGAAGATAGAGCCGGCGTTGCGGATATCCTTGAGCGCAGCCTGGGGGTCGGAGACCTGGATCGACAGGTGCTCGGGGGCGATGAAGTTGACTATCTCCACCGCCGAGGCGATGTCCCTCGCCAGCACATATCCGCAGTTCTGCAGCGACCGTTCGATGATCTCCTTCCGTTCGGAGCGGGGCACGCTGCGCTCGATCTCCCTGCCGACCTTGGACACCAGGTTCTCATCCGTGGTCACGAGCACGCACGCGGCGTTGGGGTCGTGCTCGGCCTGGGCGAGCATGTCAGCGGCGATGAACTCCGGCTCTGCCGAGCTGTCGGCGAGGACGGCGATCTCCGAGGGGCCGGCGGGGGAATCGATCTCCACCCGGTCTCTCAGGAGCATCTTGGCCATGGTGACATACACATTACCGGGGCCCACTATCTTCTGGACGGGGTCGATGGACCGCGTCCCGAAGGCCATGGCCGCGATTGCCTGAGCGCCGCCTACTGTATACACGGCGTCCACTCCGGCGATGTCTGCGGCCACTAAGGTCAAGGGGTTGACCGGGGGCGGGGTGCACATGATGATGTGCGGAACCCCCGCTACCTTCGCGGGCACGGCGCACATGATCACCGTGGACGGATAGGACGCTCGGCCCCCCGGCACGTAGATGCCGATGCGGTCCAGTGAAGTGTTCTTGACCCCCAGGACCAGTCCGGGGGCAACCTCCCGGGTCCACATATCGGCCGGGCGCTGGAGGCGGTGGAACGCCTCGACGTTGGCCTTCGACCTCCTCAGGGCATCCACGACCTTGTCGTCCACCTGGCGGTACGCTTCCTCGATGTCCTCCCTGGCGACCCGGATATGGTCGGGTCGGACCTTGTCGAACCTCTCGGTCAGGTCCAGGAGGGCATCATCCCCCCGCTCGCGGACCTGGGCGATGATGTCCTCCACCGGGCGGCGCACCTCTCCGATGCTCCCCCGCCGCTTATCGCTCCACTGACCGACATCCAGCTGCTTCAACATCGGAGGGACGAACGTGGCCCTCGGTAATAAGGTTGATGCGACTAGCCACCGATGAACAGGGTGGACAGAGATATCAGGAGGCCGATGCCCATGAGCGCGAGCCCAGCCTGCCATCGCCCAATGCCGGCGAAGGGGGCCCAGACGAAGCCAGTGAGGAAGAGCAGCACCGCCGCGGTGGCCGAGGCCATGAGGAAGGCGAGATGGATCGGAGCTATGAGCACGAGAACGAGGACGACGGGAATCGCGGCGGTCACGGTGATGATGAACGCCAGGACGCCACCTTTGATGATGGCAGGGCTGAAGCGGGGCTGAGGCTCGATCGCCCGCATCCCGCTCTCCAGAACGTCGACGTATATGCGCTCTCGGTCCGCGGGGTCCAGGCGTCCGATCAGGGTGCCCTCCAGGTCCTCCCGGATCATGTCCAGCGCCCAGTCCTCGTCCGGCTCGTTGAAGACGTAGGCGGCCACCTTTCGCCTCCGGGACCGGTCGAAGTTCTCCAGCACGATGAGGATGAGCATGTCCGCCAGCCCCCAGGTAAAGTTCACCCCCAGGGCCGCGAGCACCAAGGTAGAGCGGCTCGACTCGTCCAGTCCCACGGTGAGGGACACCACGCTGATTGTGGCCAGTGACATGACCAGGCCGTAGATGAGCTCCTGCAGCGCGCTGATCGGCCGGATGTGCCTGGTCAGCACGCGCACCTTCTCTAGCATCCGGGAGCGAATGGACGAGGAGCATAACGATTTTTTCCCTCGATTCTTTATATCCTGAGGATGACCTATCCGAGACGGTACCATGAAGATCGAGGTCTTTTACTCAATGCGGTGCGGCAAGTGCCGCCTCATGGAATCGGCCACCTATGCGGCCCTGGAGGAGCTGGGGATGAACGAGGAGGTCGATAAGATCCTCAATCCCCAGGTGGCCATGGAGCGGGGGATTATGTCCCAGCCGGCGCTATGGATCAATGGACATCTCAAGGTGCAGGGCCGGGTGCCCCTGATCGAGGAGATCAAGGAGATGATCATGGAGGAGCGCCGTTTGGAGGGGACCCCTGGTCCGAAGTGAGGTTTTTCAGAAGAAGCTATTTATTCCGGTGATGGCGTGCCCTGACCCCATGGTTACCAAAGTTCACGCCGCGCATATACTGGTCAAGGATCAGAACAAGGCTTACGAGCTCCTCGCCCGCATCAAGTCGGGAGAAAGCTTCGAGGCCATCGCCAAGCAGTATTCCCAGTGTCCGTCCAAGGCCAAGGGAGGGGACCTCGGCACCTTCGGCCGGGGACAGATGGTAAAGAAGTTCGAGGATGCAGCCTTCAACGGCAAGAAGGGAGAAGTGGTCGGGCCGGTGAAGACGGAGTTCGGCTACCACCTCATCAAGATCATCGACTCTCAGTGAGCCCTTTCCGGCCTCCGGGCCGTCTGTTTTTATTTCCAGGTCGCCCACAGCCATGCCAGCGCGGACACCGCAAGCATGATCGCAGCCTTATCCCAAGAGAACACGAAGAAGCCGGCCAGGAACGCCAGGATGATAGCGGCGATGCCCACCACTCCGGCTGTGCGGAAGGCCTTGCGAGAACGCGACAAGCCTTCCACGATCCAATTATAGGAGAAGTACAGCACGACGAACAGGAACAGCACGGCGGCGATCTGGAAATAGGGGCCCAGGGCATCTACGGTGGTCTCGACCAGCATCTGCCCGGGATCGATGCCCAAGCCGGTCAACACTCCCCATACGAAGGCGGAAAGGATGGGCTTGATGTTCGTCCGCTTCTTCCTCCGCCGGGCCACCGCCAGAGGAATGGGGCCGAGTAGATAATCCTTGTTCCGCGGATATCCGCGGCCGTTCCACCGAACGGACATGCTCAACGCTAAATACCCATCTCCACGTTCCTCTCCCAGGGTCGCGGATGAACATCATCGAGGTGGTCACCCGGGCGCGGGCGTCAGAGACCGAACGCGAGGTCACGGAGCACTATCCGGACGCCACGGTATCGTTCGAGGTGCGATGCGGCCGAGGGATCATCACCGCTTGCCAGGGACGGTATGTGGTGAGCAAGGAGTTCGTGGAGAGCGAGGAATCTCTCACCGATCCCCATTTGATGGTGGAATATGCCCAGATTTTAATGTCCAAAGCCCGGCTGGTGGTGGTCGTTCCCAGACATAAGGCCGCGGCTTTGCGGCTGCGGATGCTGGAGCTCAACAACTGGTGGTTGTTCTACTACCAGATCCACTATTATGAGAATGGCGGAAGGATCCGTCGGATCGACCGCCAGACCTGGCGGGCGCTCATGTCCCTGCCTCCGGACGACCTCGATATCAGCGTTGCGTGAGCGAGGCGGGGGTCTCAGGCAGAGGCAAGCACGGCCCAGACGTTTCGACCGTCGGCCCGTTGGGATCCTTGACCGCACCTATTAGGAGCGCTTATTATAATCCCGTCCTACGCTTAAAGTATGGTGCTACCATGACGGAGGAGAACCTCAAGCTGGACATGGGAGCGATCGAAGCGGTCATGCAGCTACCCCCCGCCCCGGTCATGCTCCTGGCAGTAGGAGAGAAAGAGCAGAACATCACCACCATCGGCATGTTCAACGTGTTCTCGGTGGACCCGACCATCGTGGGCATAGGGATCAAGACCTCGCGGTTCAGCTACAAGCTGCTGGAGGAGACCGAGGATTTCTCCCTCAACGTGCCGGGCAAGGACATCCTAGAACAGGTCGTGAAATGCGGCTACCAGTCCGGGAGTAGACTTAACAAGTTCGCGGAGGTCGGCCTTACTCCCCAGCCAGGAAAAAGGATAAGATCGCCGAGCATAGCGGAGTGCCCGCTGAACATCGAAGTCAAGAAGCTAGAGCAGGTCGACCGGGGGGATTGGGACCACATCTGGTACATGGGCAAGGTGGTCCACACCGACATCACCAAGGACTACGACCGCTCAGATGTACTCATCTACTGGGACGGCGAGTTCAGGACACCGGGGCCGGTCATCAAGAGACTCTGATCAACGGACCAGGGTCATGAACCGGCCACGCGTGTGTATACCGTGGACGTCCCTAAGATGGGCGATGAGGTGCTGGGTCAGGTCCTCCCCGTCATGACCGAGGAACCGGTCTCCGCAGAACGGGCACAGCACGGATTCGGGGACGTCCTCCCCGACCTCGCCTTCCTTGGGATCCACCAACACCTCCTCGCGCTTCATCTCCTCCCACTCCTGGGGTTGGTGCGGGAGCGGTGATGTGGACGACAGCACGTCGTGCTGCTCATGTAGCTGATGAGCGGAGGATAGGTGTTCGCGGAGGGCGACGGTGAGCGGACCCTCCCCGTCCCCTTCCAGGAACTGATCGCATATTGGGCATCGAATGATGGTCATGTGATCATCAGACCATTCGAGCTGGAGCCCTAATAAGCCTTGCCTGTCGGAACCGCTCCCAATGGTTTATATTCGATTGCCAACATTGTCAATGGAGGAGAAAAATGGCGGTGAAGAAGCTCTGGCGTTGCAACGTATGCAATGACATCCACTATGGCATCAAGGGACCAGCTATCTGCCCCACCTGCGGGGCCAAGAACGCCTTCACGCTGATCGACTACCCGGAGTCGAAGAAGGTCATCATCGACCGGGGCGACAGGCTCGATCAGGTGGACCAGCTACTGGATGTGTGGGAAAAGTTCGCCGAAGGAAAACCGTTCAAGCTCAATCCCGACCGGGAGTTCGTCAAAACGCTGGCCAAGGGTGAGCTGGAGAACCAGAAGAACCACGGCCTGAAGTATTGCCCCTGCCGGATCACCACCGGGGACCTCGAGGAGGATCTCAATCTGATATGCCCCTGCAACTTCTTCATTCAGCCGGTCTACAAGGAGACGGGTGAATGCTGGTGCGGATTGTTCGTTAAGAGGGAATGAAATGACGGAACAGGATAACAGGCTGATATTCTTCTGGGGTCGCGAGTGCCCCCACTGCGCGAAGCTCCATCCCATCGTGAACGAGGCCAACGCCGAGCTGTCCAAGGATGGCGGCCAAGGGATCACCGAGCTCGAGGTCTGGCACTCGGAGGAGAACGCCAAGCTTATGCGCTCCTATGGAGATGTGCTAAAGAAGGCATGCGGTGGCTCTCTGGGCGTCCCGGCACTGTACAACGAGCGGACCAAGAAGGCCCTCTGCGGGATGCATACCACCAAGGAGCAGATAATCAAGCTGGGCAAGGAGTGAGTGTTGGAGGCAACCGCCCGGCGCAAGGTCCCCGGGGGCAAGCTCCTCGCGGTCCGCCTTAAGCATGATGGCCTCCACATCACCGATGCCGAGGTCTCGGGGGATTTCTTTCTCTATCCTGAGGAGTCCATTGTTTCCCTGGAGAAGGTACTGATCGGCCTTCCCGTAGCCGCTGACGAGGAGGAGCTGATCGCGGCCATCTCAGAGGCGATGGGGGACGGGCACATTACCGCCTTGGGCTTCGACGCGCGGTCCCTCGCCGCGGTGGTCCTGGAGGCCCTGAGATGAGGTGGCGCCTGCTGCCGTTCGAGCAGCATCAAGCCCCCATGAACATGGCCATCGACGAAGCGGTCGCCGAGGCGGTGGGTCACGGAGCCCTCCCGACCGTAAGGTTCTATGGGTGGCGGCCATCGGCGGTCAGCATCGGGCGGTTCCAGCGAGCGCGGGACGAGGTAGACCTGGATGAGTGTGCCCGGCTGGGCGTGGACGTGGTCCGCCGGCGCACCGGCGGAGGGGCGGTGTACCACGACCACAGGGGGGAGATCACTTACAGCGTAATCGCCCCCGAGGCCCTCATGGGGTCGGACATCACCGCCTCGTACCGGGAGGTCTGCGGCTGGGTCATCAGCGCCCTGGGGGACCTGGGCATCGACGCGGAGTTCGCCCCCATCAACGACGTGATCGCAAGTGGCAGGAAGATCTCGGGGTGCGCGCAGACCCGTCGGCAGGGGGTCTTCCTGCAGCACGGCACGGTGCTACACGACCTGGACCTCGAAAGGATGTTCTCGGTGCTGCGGGTCGACCGGATGAAGCTCTCGGACAAGGCGATCACTGAGGCCAGGAACCGGGTGACCTCCGTCCGCTCGCTGTCCGGGGCGAGCCAGGAAGCGCTGCTGAGCAGCCTGCACCGTTCGTTCCTGGCGGGAAAGGAGTGGACGGAGGCGACGTTGAGCACGTCTGAAGATGCCCGGGCCTCGGAGCTGGCCGACTCGAGGTACGGGGATCGGAGCTGGACCTTTTCCCGCTAAAGGTCGAGCAGCAGGGCCTCGGGCCCCTCCAGCATCTGGCGGAGGTCGGTGAGGAAGGATGCCGCCTGGGCCCCGTCCATGATGCGGTGGTCGAAGGTCAGCGCCAGGTGCATGACCTTCCTCGGCACCACCGCCCCGCCCACCACCAGGGGGGCGTCCTGGATCCGGCCCACGCCTAGGATCGCCGCCTCCGGGTAGTTCGGGATGGGGGTGGCGTAGGTGCTCCCGAAGACCCCGTAGTTGGTGATGGAGAAGGTCCCGCCCTTGAGGTCCGCCAGATCGACCTTGCGGTCGGCAGCGGCCTGCGCCAGGTCCTTGATCTCCTTGGCCAGGGTGAAGAGGTCCTTCTGATCGGCGGCCTTGACTACCGGGACCATGAGGCCGTCCTCGGTGGCCACGGCGATGCCCAGGTTGTAGTACTTCTTGATGACGATCTCCTCGGCCTCCTCGTCCATGGAGGAATTCATGTAGGGATGCCTCTTCAGGCTGGCGATCACCGCCTTGACGATGAACGGGAGGTAGGTGAGCTTGATCCCCTTGGCCTCTTGGGCCTGCTTGTTGATCCTCTCCCTCAAGGTCACCAGGTCGGTGACGTCGACAACCTCCATGGTGGTGACCAGGGCGGCGTTGGCCTGAGCCTCCATCATGTGCCTGGCGGTCGAGCGGCGGATGCCTCGCAGGGGCCTCCGGTCCACCCACCCGTAGAGGTCGAACTTCGCCTTCATCGCTGGCTCCGGTGCCTCCACCGATGGGGCGGAGGCCCGTTTGACGTCCTCCTCGGTCACCCGGCCCTGGGGCCCTGTGCCCTTGATCGACGCCAGATCGACCTTGAGGTCCCTGGCCAGCTTCCGGACGGCGGGGGTGGCCTGGACCCCGGCCGAGGGAGGTGCGGAAGGTGAGGGGCGGGCGGTCACCACCTCCTCGTCCGTCTCCGGCAGCTCGCCGACGACCGAGGTGGAAGAAGGAGGCTCGGCCGCGGACACTGTCTCTCCCTCTCCGCCGATTGTCGCTAGCACTTCGCCGACCTTGACGATACCTCCTTCCGCCGCACTGAGCTTGAGGACCTTTCCGGAGTACGGTGATGGCATCTCCACCACCGCCTTGTCCGTCTCCACCTCGGCAATGGGCTGGTCCTTGCGGACCTCGTCCCCGACCTTCACCAACCACTTCTTTATCTCGCCCTCGGTGACCCCTTCTCCGAGGTCCGGGAACATGAAATCCTTCGCCATGTCACATCACCCTAGAACTCCGCAACCTTCTTTACCGCCCGATACACGCGGTTCGCGTTCAGGTAGTAGTACTTCTCTCCCTGAGGAAGGGGGACGATAACGTCCGGGGCGGTCACCCGCTCCACCGGAGCTTCCAGCGACAACAGAGCTTCCTCGTTGATCCGGGCGACGAGCTCCGCCGCCACTCCGCAGGTGCGGGGCGCCTCCTGCACGACGACGCACCGTCCCGTTCGCTTCACCGACTCCACCACCGTCCCGCTGTCCATGGGGCTCAAGGTCCGCAGATCGATGACCTCACAGCTCACCCCCTCGCTTCCCGCGGCTTCCGCGGCCTTCTGAACGAGGGGCATCATGGCCCCCCATCCCACGATCGTGACGTCCTTCCCCGGTTGCACCACGCGGGCGGCGCTCAGGGGAATGGAGAAAGCGTTTTCCTCGACCTCCTCCTTCATCAGGCGGTAGGAGCGGGTAGGTTCCAGGAACACCACCGGGTCGGGATCGCGAATCGACGCTATGAGCAGGCCTTTGGCCTCCCGTGGGGTGGAGGGGACAACGACCTTGAGGCCGGGGATCTGCACGTACAGCGACTCGGTGCTCTCGGAGTGGTGCTCCAACGCCTTGACCCCAGCTCCGTACGGCATCCGAAGGACCATGGGGACGGTGAACCGCCCCCGCGAGCGGTTGCGCAGGCGGGAGGCGTGGGAGATCATCTGGTTCAGCGTCAGGTAGGAGAAGCCCATGAACTGGACCTCCGCCACCGGCCTCAACCCGTTGAGGGCCATGCCTATGGCCATCCCGGCGATGGCGCCCTCGGCCAGGGGGGTGTCGATGACCCTCTGGTCCCCAAAGCGGTCGAACAGCCCCTCGGTGACCCGGAACACGCCGCCGTCCCTGCCCACGTCCTCGCCGAGGACGACCACCGACTGATCAGCCTCCATCTCATTGTCGAGGGCCGAGTTGAGAGCCGAGACCATGTTCATCAATGCCATCACCGCTCACCGTCCTGGAGCTCTGAACGCAACCGTTCCAGCTCCGCCTTCAGCTCGGCGGGCATCTCTTCATAGGTGTACCGGAAGATGTCCTCCAGGGCAGGCTTCGGGAAGCTCTCGGCTTCCTTCACCCCCTTGTCCGTGGCGTCGCGGGCCGCCTTCCATATCTCCTGTTCCTTCGATTCGTCCAGCAGGTCCTTGGCCGTCATATAAGTCTTCAGGCGGACGAGGGGATCGCGGAGCTCCCACTCTCTCAGCTCCTGCTCCTGACGATACTTCCTGGCGTCGTCGGAAGTGGTGTGGTTGCCCAGCCGGTAGGTGTATGCCTCGATGAGGGTGGGGCCCTCCCCCCGCCTGGCCCTCTCCACCGCCTCCCGGGTGGCGATGTACATGGCGAGGAGGTCGTTGCCGTCGACCTGGATGCCCTTGAATCCATAGGCACAGGCCTTCTGGGCCAGGGTCGGGGCCGCTGTCTGCCTGCTCCGGGGGACCGATATGGCCCACTGGTTGTTCTGTATCACGAACACGTTGGGCGTCCTCAGGACGCCTGCGCTGTTGAGAGCCTCGTGGAAGTCTCCCTCCGAGGTCGCCCCGTCCCCGCAGAATCCAAGGGCCACCCTCCCTTCCCTGCGGCACATCGAGGCATAGGCGATCCCCACGGCAATGGACAGCTGGGAGGCCACCGGCACCGCGGCAGGGGTGATGTTCAGTCCCTGCGGATAGTGGCTACCCTCCTCGTTGCCCATCCAGTAGAGGTAGAAGCTTAGGAGGGGGAGGCCTTTCCACAGTAGGCCGGCCAGCTCCCGAAAGGCCCACACCAGCCAGTCGTCCCGGTCGAGGGCCATGGCCGGCCCCAGGGAGGCGGCCTCCTGCCCCCGGTTGGGCGGGTACGCGCCCAGTCTCCCCTGCCGCTGGAGGATGACCGCCTTCTCGTCCGCCACCCGGGACAGGACCATGGTCCGGTACGCTCTTTCGAGCATATCCGCGTCGAGCTTGGGCTCAAGCGACGGCTCCACGATCTGCCCGTCCTGGTCCAGCACCTGCAGCATCCGCCCCCGGAGGGGGTCATAGTCATCGGTCAGCATGGTTCTCCGTCCTGTTCGTTAGCATCTCGTGGGCGTTATATGAGCTTCGCACCAACGGTCCCGAGGCCACGTGACGGAAGCCCATCGCCCTTGCCGCCTCGCCCAGCTCGGCGAACGTCCCGGGGAAGATATACTCGGAAACCTCCAATCTTCCGTTTCCGGGCCTGAGGTACTGCCCCATGGTAATGGCGGAGACCCCGGCTTTCCTCAGGTCCCTCAGCGTCGCCATCACCTCCTCCCTGGTCTCCCCGAGGCCGAGCATCAGCGAGCTCTTGATCACCGCCCCGGGTGCGAGCTCAGCCATGAGGCTAAGGGCCGAGAGCGAACGACAGTAAGAGGATTTACGATCCCTCACGCCCTGTAAACGCTCCACCGTCTCGATGTTATGCCCCAGGACGTCCGGGACGGACGCGCACACCGTTCCGATCGAACTCCTCGAGCTGCCCATGTCGGGGATCAGGAGTTCAACTCTCGTGCCCGGGCTGAGCTCCCTTATGGCTTCGACCACCGCGCGGAACTGCCCCGCTCCCTGATCAGGCAGGTCATCCCTGGTCACCGAGGTCACCACGACGTGCTCGAGCTTAAGGTCCCTGACTGCGGCCGCGATATGCTCAGGCTCCCCGAGGTCCACCGGTTCCGGGGCACCGTGCTCCACCGCGCAGAAGGCGCAGTCCCGGGTGCATCTTCTCCCGAGGATCATGAAGGTGGCATGGCCCCGGGACCAGCAATCGGAGATGTTTGGGCAGTGAGAGGAGTCGCACACAGTGTGGAGGCCGCTCCTCCGAGCCAGCTCCCTCACCTTGGTGAAGGTCTCCCCGCCAGGCGCCCTGACCCTCAACCAGTCTGGCTTGCCTCCGACCGCCATAAGTGACAATAATGTTCCTTCATGCGGAAATAAGCAGCGGACGGGGCCCTCCCCCGTCACCCCTTAATAGTCGGTAGTAGGAATGGATTCCGGTGAGCTCATGAGCGCATTCGATCGCATTGTTAAGGAGCTGGAATCAAGGACGGGAGGGGACAGGGAGGCGGAGCTCAACGAGTTCAGGGCGCAGTGCGTCTGCCCCGACTGCCCCACTTACACGAAGTGCGCCGGTGACGCGGGGGAACTGCTGTACTGCTTCCTGGGCCGCAGTGGTGAGTGCATCACTGAGGAGATGGGCTGCAACTGTCCGGACTGCCCGTTGGCCGCCCGAGCGGAGCTGGTGAACATATATTACTGCATCAACGGTTCTGAGGTGGAGATGCGTAAGGAACAGGGTGAACCGGATGCGCAACATAGATGAGCTAAACAGGATGTCCCCGGAGAAGCGGAAGGCCGAGATCGCCGCCATGAGGTCGAAATGCCCCTGCCCTAAGTGTCCAACCTACACTGAGTGTGCCAAGGACCGGGATGAGAGGATGTTCTGCTTCTACGGCCGCTCGCCGGACTGCGTGAGCCGGGAGCTCAAGTGCATATGTCCAAAGTGCCCGGTACACACCGAGTTCGGGTTCCGAGGGCTACACTATTGCACCCGAGGTGGGGAGCGGACCTCGCCCAAGAGGTTCTGATCCCGAGCATCGGCCCTCTCGACTGATGGCCGCATCGACATATCGCGCTCAAGATCCGAGAGGAACCTGTCGCGTCGCAGCGGAGGCGCGGCCGAGAACACTCATTTCCATGCTGAGAAGGAAGAACGATATCAGACGACAAGGGCCGTTGTTATCCCCGGGACCTCAGGGAGGGGTATCGAGAACTGCCCTGAGGAACCCGGGGATGCGGCTTATTTGGTGAGATTACACGCTCCATTTTCTCAGACCTTCATTTTCTCCACCTCACATGCGATCTCGGAGGGGCCCGGACCGTTCCCGGCCCGCGCCTCCGAGCCCGCTTGTTATCATCTAGCGGAATCTATTTTGATATTTATATTAATTTTTAAAACTAGGTTTGGGGAGTGACCGGGTAACATATACGTACATATATGTACATTATATAAAAATGCCATTGCTATTTGTTATCATATCTGTTATCAGATTGACTACTGGCAACAATAAATTTTTCATTTATTGGCAATTTTATCTGACTTACTGTTATCAAGAATAAAAATCAGTAATGATAACCAGCTTTGGCTCGCTCGGCTTTCTGCCCGGATCATGATTCGTACATTCGGCCGGTGTGAATAATAATAGGAATGGAGAAAATGAGCGTATGGGTATGGACCCGAGCGTCCTTCCCTCGGAGCTGGCTCGGGAGCGGTCTGCGATCGCACGCCAGAGAAGGCAGCGATGGCACGTCCAGTCGTAATTCCAGTTACCCAGCATGACGGAAATGATATATAGGTACAGCCTCTTAGGAGGAGGGCTAGGCTCGACCGGGACGTTCGGCACGCCCTTATACACCGTAACCGTCGATAGCGGGGGTGACAGCAGGGGGCGTCGTAACCGGAAAGGCGCGGGCCCTGCCAACGACTATGAGGCCTCGTCCTATGGGGTTGGAGGCGGATGGGAGGTGCGATCGGAGGGTTGCACGCCCATCCCTGGTCACGGGGAACGGGTCAGGCCCTGACGGGAGCAGCCTTACCGTGGACTACTAACGCTCAAAGGGGAGCGGGGCTGAGAAGCTGGTAGGATCACTCGGGCCGATCCGAGCGACAACCTCTGTGGCCTAGCGCTTCTCCGCACTCACCGGCACCTTGCTGGGATCGCATCCCGTTATCACGTCCGACGCGAAATCGAAGAGGACCGCGCTCTCTTGGCCTTCCTTGATCGTCAGATGCCTTGAGTTGTCGACCTTCCCGACCACCGCTGCGGTCACTCCTACGGTATCGAACAGCTCTCGGACCTCCTCAGAGTGGCGGGGCTCGCAGGTCACGGCGAAGCCGCAACCCTGATATGCCTTGATCCACTGAGCGAGATCGACTCCGTCGGGCCGGGGGATGTCCTCGATGTTGACGATCCCGCCCTTGCCGCTCGTTTCCAAGAGCATGCCCAGAGTCCCGATGCACCCTGGATTGCTGATATCCTTGCCCGATCGGACCAGGTGACGCTTGCCGATCTCGTTCATGATGAGCATCTGGCGCCGACAGATATCTGCGTCCTTCCGAGTGGTAGTATCCCAGGCGAATGGCAGGGATGGAGGGAAGAAACCATCAAGATCCATGGCGAAGATTATGTCCTCGCCCTCCTGGGCGGTGTGCGAGTAGATGACCGCATCCTGGCGGGCGGTCCCCAGCACCGCCACGTCTATCGCGTTGTACGCGCAGTCAGGGTGGGTATGGCCACCGACCACCGGTACGCCGAACTTCGCCATGGCCCCCTCGACTCCCTTCATGACCTGGCTGCAGACCTTCTCGTCCTTCATCGAGACTATGTCCACAAGGGCTAGGGGGACTCCTCCCATGGCCGAAATGTCATTGAGGTTGACCAACACGGCAAAATACCCGGCGTAGAACGGGGCGGCCTTCATCAGAGACTCCATGATGCCATCGGCTGCCAGCAGGAGGACGTCGTCGTTGAACTTGATCACCGCGGCATCCTCGCCGAAGGCAGCTAGAACGTTCTTGTTCGGTATATGCGGAAAGAAACTGATGACCTCGGAGATGGTCCGCTTCCTGGTGACTCCCGGATAATTCCGGATACCATCTGCCAGTCCTTGAAGGTCCATAGCCTCGCAATGAGCTATTGGTTAAATAAATTCTCTGGGCCTTCCGAGGTCGCTCAGGGAACCGGCTGGGAGAAGTCCAGCTTGGTCTGCTTGGTATCCCTGACCAGGCTCGAAAAGGACAGCAGGTCGCAGAGGATCATGGATAGCAGTTCCTCGTACTTGGAGGCCAAAGCCGGGTCGTCATGATAGTATATCAGATTCATGTCGCTGACCTTCAGACGAGCCTTCTGAATGAACTTCTTCGCTTCCTGCCGCTCTTCGATCCCCACCTGCTTGGCAGATGGCATGTCCCTCAGCCCTGCCTTCCTCAGCTCCTCGAAGAACACCGGACGGCGGAACAGGCGGTTCAGGCTGTAGAGTATCAATAGGTCGGCGTCCGGACCATTCTCCAGCCGGCGAGAGAACTCCCCCACCACCTCATAGATGTCCTTCTCCTTGCCTTTGACCGGCACGTATACCTTGGCCGGGGGCACCTCCTTCTCTTTGAGATAATTATAATCGGTCAATGCCCGGAGGTAGCCGGTGAGGATAAGGCGGTGAATGCTGATGCCGCGCCCCTCCAGATCCCGCGACAATGCACTGATGGATTTACCGTCATTGTTTAAAATGTCGAATATGTTATCCTTCAAAGCCTTGTCTGGGTTGAACATTTGGTAACCAATGTGGTAACAAACATGATAAATAAATAAGTTAGTCCTTTGAGTATCATTTATTAGTAACTGGAAATCTTAAACAGCCGATTCGTTTCTACCATCTCAAGTCGGCCCCTCGAGCAATTAAAAGCAGAAAAATTGGCAATTATCCGGCGCCGAGCCCCTGCTATTTCCTGATATATTCGCTCGAGACCGGCCGGGTAAGTGCCGGATGCATGTTTGTGATCATTGACGTCCCGCAATTAAATACTTGACATTATATCGAATCTAATGAATCTATAGCGACTCGCTGAGTTCGCTTTCCTATAATCAGGAACAGTAATAACTCCCCTCCAATTAACGGCATTTAACATGCCCTAACGATGGTAAAATGATGCATCTGGCTTGAATACCTGATAACAAATATGGTAACAATATTTCGGACCGATGGACATTTTTGGTTTTCTTTGTTATCAATTCCCTCTTCAATTCGCGTTCAAAAATTACTTTAAACCATAGGCTAGATAGGACCCTTTGCTCTTATTTCGAAACTGTTAGGATGGGCAAGTGTGATATAATGAAAGCATCTGATCCAATAGTGAAATCGACAGATATCTACGGTGACAAAGAGTCGACCGAACTGACCCTGTTCGTCAGGACCTCCGATGAGGAACTGAAGAAGTGGGATCGCTCAAAGATCTATGATGCTCTGATAAGGGAAACGACCATCAGCGAGGATGCCGCAGCAATCATCTCCCGCGAGGTCGAGAAGATGATATCCGAGCTCGAGATCGATATGATCACCGCTCCCCTTATCAGAGAATTGACGAACGCGAAGCTTGTCGAGTACGGGCTCTCCAAGATAAGGAAGCAGCACACCCGTCTCGGTGTTCCCCTATACGATGCTAGGCAGATCATTATGACGCCGAACAAGGAGAACGCCAATGTCCCTCACGGGCCGGAAGCGACGAACCTCACGCTCGCCGAGAACATCAAGAAAGAGTTTGCCCTCCTCGAAGTTTTCTCACAAGATCTAGCGGACGCCCACATGCGGGGCGACATTCACCTTCACGACCTAGGCATGGTGGACCGACCGTACTGCTCGGGACAGAGCATTGAGTACGTCAAGAAGTTCGGTCTCAACCTCCCCAACGCCCTGTCGATCGCCAAGCCGGCTAGGCACCCCGAGGTCCTCATCGAACAGATCATCAAGTTCTCCGCGGCCCTACAGGGCCACTTCTCCGGCGCGATCGGCTGGGACGCGTTCAACCTGTTCCTAGCTCCCTACCTTGTGGATGTCGACGACAAACGCATGAAGCAGCTCGCCCAAATCCTCATCTACGAGTTCGCCCAGCAGGCCGTTGCCCGCGGCGGTCAGAGCATCTTCTCCGACCTTAACCTCTACTGGGAGGTCCCCGACCACTTCGTCGGTGTGCCGGCGATCGGACCGGAGGGCAAGTTCACCGGCAAGAACTACGAGGATTACTCCAAGGAGGCCCAGAGGTTCGTCAATGCTCTGTTCGATGTGTACATGGAGGGCGACGCCATGGGGAGGCCGTTCTTCTTCCCCAAGCCCAACGTGCACATGACCGAGAAGTTCTTCCAGACTGAGGGTCATGAGGAGTTTCTCCACAAAATCTGCCAAGTCGCATCGGAGAAGGGCAACACCTACTTCGTGTTCGACCGCGGCGGAACCGCCAAGATCTCGGAGTGCTGCCGCTTAACCTTCAAGCTGGAGCAGAGCGACCTCGACGACGCCAAGACGCCATGGAAGATGAGGTACAGCGCGATGCAGAACGTGACCATCAACCTCCCCAGGGTCGCCTACGACGCCCACCAGAATGATGCCAGGCTGTTCGAGCTGCTCACCAAGCGCATCGAGATGGTGGCCCAGGCCCATATCCAGAAGAGGGAGTTCATCACCCAGCTGTTCAACATGGGCAAGAATGGTCCGCTCTCGCTGCTCACCATGAACATGGACGGAGAGAGCTACTACCGGATCAAGAAGTCCTCCTTCCTTGTGGGCATGGTCGGCCTCAATGAGCTGGTTCAGTACCACACCGGGCAGCAGATGCACGAGTCCAAAGAGGCCCTGAAGTTCGGGCTGAAGGTCATCAGCCACATGAAGACCGAGGCCGAGCGCATCGGCAATGAGTACGGGCTGAAGATGCCCCTCGAGCAGACCCCGGCCGAGTCGACGGCATATCGGTTCGCCAAACTGGACATGAAGTACTACCCGCTGCAATCGGCCACTGTCATAAAGGGCAACAAGTCCAACGGCGAGGTGTACTACACCAACTCTACCTACCTCAACGTCGGGGCGCCCATATCAGCGATCGAGAGGGTCAAGCAGGAGGGCCGGTTCCATCCGCTCATCGATGCCGGGTCGCTCACCCATGTATGGCTTGGGGAATCGAAGCCCCCGGCGGAGAGCATTGCGGCGTTCGTGATCAAGACCTTCCAGAACACCTCTAACGCGCAGATCGCCTTCAGCCCGGAGTTCACCTCCTGTCTGTCCTGCGGCCGCACCACCAGGGGCCTTCACGAGACCTGCCAGTTCTGCGGGTCTCCCGACACCGAGGGCATCACCCGGGTCACCGGCTTCTTCTCCAAGACCAGGGGCTGGAACAAGGGCAAGATGGGTGAACTGAAGGACCGGTACCGGAACAACATCGGTTGAGCCTACCCCTCCTTCCCTTTTTTAACCCTTTTCTTCATTTCATTCCGCCGATGGTTTCATCACGTCATTATATAGCAGGGGCTGCTGATTTGCAATCGTTATCCCAGAAGGTGATGTCTTGGGAAGAGTGAAGGTCGGAGAACATCTTTGGGTAAATCTGAGCCGACGCAGCCTGTGCGACAATTGCTCGGCCGACCTCTGCACCTACCACTGCGATGATGAGATCGTGGAGAAGTGCGAGCACTTCTCGCCCATCCTGGTCGCATTCAAGAGGTGCAAGCGGTGCGGTTCGGTCTATGAGGTCTCCTCCAACTTCAAGGCCTTGGACTACGAGCTGTGCCCCCAGTGCAACGCCGAGGTCCTAGTGGTCAGCGAGTGATCACAGGACCCTCGGGCCGATCAGTTGCCACACGATGAGGAACAGCACGAACAGGCTAGTGGTCATTACGATGGAGTTGACGTAGCGATCCCTCTCCTTCTGCTCCAAGCCCTTCTTGAGCTTGGCCACCAGGGTGTCGATCCAGTCGCGGTATAGGAAGCCGCCGTCCAATGGAATGGCGGGCATAGCGTTGGTTATGCCCACCATGAGGTTGATCCAGAAGATCCAGTAAAGGCTGTTGGCGACGATCCAGAACATGTCGGTCGGCATCCACCCGAACAGTCCGGTGGGGTGGAAGATCTCCGACAGGGGGGATGAGAGGGGCTGCAGCCCGTAGAACGGCAGGGCGATGTAGTGCAGCAGATCGTAGACGTACTGGTCGCCGGTCTGGTCGCCAGCGAAGGGATGGGCCAGCAGGTCGAGGATCACCTGGGGGTCGCTGGTGCTCGCTCCGAGATAAGCGGTGCTGACCCCCATGTATGAGATGTTGTCGGCGGTCTGCCCGTAGTTTCTCTCATAATAATCCTTCTTGCTTATCGTGGTGAGGCTGGTAACCCCGGCGTCGACGTACTGCGAAAGCGTGGAATTGTACACCAGAGCGGTCATCGGCACCGTGCTCCCGGGAGGAATGGCAGTAAGGACGTTCTTGAAACCTGCTTCGTTGGTGATGGCCGTTCCGTTGAGGGACGTGAGGATCATACCCTGCTTGAGGCCGGCATCGGCCGCCGGAAGACCTTCAGCGGTGAGCGTGATGACCACGCCGGACACGACCTGCGCCTGACGCAGTTCGCTGCCGTGATAATATGACACTGTCACCGTGGTATTGGGGTCCGGTGCGGAGAGGTTGGCGTAGCCGCCATTGGGCACCTGCACGCCATTCACGCTCACGATCTGGTCGCCGTACTCAAGGCCAGCGATGTGCGCCGGGCTGTTCTCGAGGACGGAGACGATGACCGGGTTGTCCCTCACCGGCTCGGCCGAGGACACCATGACGGTGGAGAACAAGAATGCACATACGAGGGCGGCTATGACGTTGGTGGCCGGGCCGACCACGTACACCGAGGTCCGCTTCTTCTTTTCCACCTTCTCCAAAGCTTCCTCGTCTGGCTCCACGAATGCGCCCATGGGCAAGACGAGGAACACGATCCCTAGCGCCTTGACCTTCATCTTTCCAACCACGGTCAGGATGCCATGAGCGAACTCGTGGATGACCACTGCTACCACGAGGCCGAGGATGCCGTACCCGATGGGGATGATGGGGTTGATGCCTGGCAGCCCGATGAGCATGTCCAGGGAGGGGGCCTGCTCAGCAGGGATGTTGGAGACCAGGAAGGCTTCCCAGACCAGGAGAGCCATGATGGCTACCATGACCACGATGATTATGCCTTTCCCCAGGGCGGCGTAGGCCTTCCAGAACCGCGACGGCTTTGCTAGCTTGTCGATCAGGTCCCGCCCACGGCTGGTCCGCCACATGATGAACGGACCCCACATGGTCATGTTGAACTTGGCAAGTATGCCTTTTTTATTCAATAGGACCGCGACAACTAGGTATGCTGCGATGATTAAAAGAGCGATGAGAAGGCCGTCCATCCACTTCCTCTATCGCTTTAATGCCATCGCACTATTAAAAGCGTTGGTGGTCCATCCCTAATGCGACTGGCTGGGCGGCTCCCGGGCCCATACGTCCTTGTCTATGTTTTCGTAGATCATGGCGAGCTCATCGGTTTCCGGCTTGGACTCCTCCGGCAACGATGCCAAACGGGAGATCTGGTCCTTCTTCAGGATCCAATAGTGGATGCGCCACATCTTTCCCTTCTTGAGGTGAACCTCCTCCTCCGTGGTGGTGACGAAGCCCTCCTCCTCCAGCATGTAAAAGACATCACGGTCCTCGGACGTTAGGCGGTTGTCGATGACCGAATCGGTGTAACCGAAAAAGCTCATCGTGTACTCAGCCAATCTCTTGATATCGCTTTCCTGCATCCCCTTCTTGCCCAGCGTGTTTTTTAACGCTAAGACAAGCTCCTCCATACTGACCACCGACATGCGTTTATCATTGGAGGCTACCCCTTAAATAACTTTCCGGATTATCATTCAAGAACAATAATAATAAAGATATTTTGATATATGGATGTGCCCCCCACTGCTCATTCGTATCTTAGTAAAGTAGGAGCATGCACGATCGGTTCGGGTGGTCGAAGCGGGACCGGTCATCTATCGTCCTCCTCTGTACCGTCGCCGAGGGGCCCGTTCCGGCCCCAGACGCTGAGGTATACCGCGATCTGAATGACGGCGGCGAAAATGGTGATCGCTCCCCCGACCATGGCATCGATGCCCTCGCGCACCAGTTCCAGGAAAATGACCATATCCAGGAACGCCGCCCCGACCAAGTACCAGTGGCGAGCGTACCGTCGAAGGAGCCAGTCGCGCCAGCTCATACCTTCCGGCTCGCTCGCCTCCGGGGTTACCGGCCTATCTACCACGATCCTCCGCTTGTACGCCATGTCACTTCTTGTCCCCGAAGTGGCAGGCCACGAAATGCTCATTGCCGATGTCGATGAGGGGCGGGGACTCGACCTCGCACCTGGCCTGCCGGAGCTTGCACCGAGTATGAAATCGGCAGCCGGTCGGAGGGTTGGCCGGCGACGGAATCTCCCCGGCCAGGGGCACACGCTCTTTCTTGAGGTCCGGATCGGGCACCGGGATGGCGGATAGGAGCGCCTGGGTGTAAGGGTGGAGCGGCCTATTGAATAGGTCCTCCTTGCTCGCCGATTCCACGATCTTGCCCAGATACATCACGCTGACGCGGTCGCACATGTAATGGATAGTGCTCAGGTCGTGGGAGATGAACAGATAGGTTAAGCCGTAGGCGTCCTGCAGGTCGTTGAGCATGTTGAGGATCTGCGCCTGCACCGACATGTCTAGAGCGGAGGTCGGCTCATCGAGGACCACGAACTCGGGATTAAGGGCCAGAGCCCTCGCCACCCCGATGCGTTGCCTCTGGCCACCAGAGAACTCGTGGGGGAACCGGTACAGGTGCTCGGGATTGAGGCCGACCACCTCCATCAAGCCCATGGCCCTCTCCCTAATCTCCTCTCCTTTGGCTACGCCGTGGATGAGCAGGGGTTCTCCGACGATGTCCTTGATGAGCATGCGGGGGTTGAGCGAGGAGTAGGGATCCTGGAACACGATCTGCATGTTCTTCCTCATCAGCCTCAGCTCCTCGGGGGAGCGGCCTTCCAGCGAGTACTCCTTCCGAATGCTTTCCAGTTCCGTCGTGACCTCTTCCAGTTCCTTCTTCACCGCGTGGTCCTTGAACTTGTCCCTGTCCCTTTCCAGCCGCGCTTCCAGTTCAGTCTCCTGCGCCTCCAGCCGGTCCAGCCGTTTACGGGCGTCGTCAGGCATCTTCCAATAGACATTTCCTCCGGTGGGTTTGGTGAGATGCAGGATGCACCGTCCGGTGGTGGTCTTGCCACAGCCGCTCTCCCCCACCAGCCCGAGGGTCTCTCCCTTGCGGATGTAGAGGGACACATCGTCCACGGCCTTGACCGCCCCCTCGCTCCTGGACAAAAGACCGCCACGGATGGGGAAGTGCTTCTTCAGTCCCCGGACCTCGATCAGGATCTCACTGTCGGCCATTGTTTCACCTCCGTGTACAAGTGGCATGCCACCGAGTGTCCTGGTTTGATATCCATCATCGCCGGCTTCTCCCTGCTGCAGATCGCCATGGCGTAGGGGCACCGGGGATGGAACCGGCAACCGGTAGGAGGCTTGGACAAGTTTGGCACACTGCCCTCGATGATCTCTAGTCTGGGAAGTTCCTGATCGATGCGCGGGATGGCTGACAGAAGGCCTTGAGTATAGGGATGGAGCGGCTCCTTGAATATTTCCTGGTTGGAGGTAAGCTCGACGATGCTGCCAGCGTACATCACCCCCACCCGGTCGCAAATCTCAGCGATGATGCCGAGGTTGTGGGTGATCATGAGGATAGTTGTTCCAGTGTCCTTCTGCAGCTCCCGCATCAGCTTCAAGATCTGCGCCTGAATGGTAACGTCCAGCGCGGTGGTCGGCTCGTCGGCGATGAGTAGCTGGGGCTTGCACGCCAAGGCCATGGCGATCATGACCCTCTGCTGCATCCCTCCCGACAGCTCGTAAGGGTAGGAGTTGGCCACATTCACCGGATCGGGCACGCGGACCATGCGCAGCATCCCGATAGCCCTGTTGAAGGCCTCGTTCTCCATCGGCCGCTTGTACCTCTTCAGGATGGGGATCTTCGACAGCAGCCACAGCAGACCATCCTCAGGATTATCGTTCATTCTGGCGTACAGATCCTGTTCGATCCTCAGCTTGAGCGAAGTGATGATGGGCACATGACGGATGGGGAAGGAGAGGTCGCAGCTGGGGCAGTGGTCCATCTCCTTCTGAACCTTGGCCCCGCACGCCGAACAGGTGATCTCTCCGTCGTGACCAGGGAGCTTCTGCGCCCCCTCATCGTTCTTGATCAGCTTCTTTTTCCGATCCAGGTTCTTCAGCACCGCGGCGGTCAGGTCCTTCTTCTCGTGCAGGAGGATGATCTCGGCGATCTGGTCACCGGCGGTGAACACTGGGTTGAGAGAGGCCGTGGGCTCCTGGAATATCATGGATATGACTTTTCCTCGGATCCGCTGGAGGTCCAGCTGCCCGAGCTCCAGGATATTGATCTCGTTCATCGACTGAATGAGCTTGGTAAGGGCCGCTACCGTCTCGGGGTCGTTCCTTCCCTTTTTCTCCTCCAGGGAGCGGTAGCTGGCATACCGGTCACCGAGGCCGGGAACGGGATACTCGCCTGCAGCCAGGGCGGTTTCGAACTCCTGCCGGGCGGCGACGGCCTCGGGATCGTTCGTCCCCTTGGAAGCCTCCCGGCCCATCATCCGCTCGAAATGGCTGCGGTATCCAGGTGGCAGAGCGAACATTATTCGACCGCCCTCGACCTTGCTGGGAGGGCTGGGGACCAGGCACATGATAGAGTTGGCGGTGACGCTCTTACCGCAACCGCTCTCCCCCACCAATCCGAAGGTCTCGCCTTTCTTGATCCTCAGGTTGATCCCGTCCAAGACGTAGACGACGCCTCCCTTGGTGTAGAAGTTGGTGTACAAATCTTCGATCTCGATTATCGAACTTGCGTCCATGGGCTACCTCTTGCTCCTGGGATCAAGGATATCCCTGAGGCCGTCACCGATCAGGCTGCATCCAATGGTGAATATCATAATCATGATGCCAGGAAAGAAGACAACCCACCATGGAGTGTAGGGGGCCCCGTTATAGTAGACCGTGCTAAGCATCCAGTTATGGCCGTCGGAGATCATTCGCCCCCATTCAGCATAGCCGGGCTGGACCCCGAACCCGATGTAGCTCAGGCTCGCCGCGGTCAGTGCTACCGTTCCCAGGTCCAGAGTGATGTTGACGATGAGCGGAGAGATAGAGTTGGGAATGATGTGTTTGAAGAGGATCCGGCTCCGCTTGGCGCCTATGGCTCTGGCCGCTTCCACGTAGGTGTTCTCCCTGACGGTGAGCACCTGCCCTCTCACCAACCTGGCATAGGCTGGCCACCACACGATGATCAGGGCGAACATCATGGTCTCCAGGTTTCGCGTCAGGATGGAGGCGACAGCCATAGCCATGATCAGGGCGGGCAGGGACAGGAAGATGTCGGTGAACCGCATGAGGGCCTCATCGATCTTTCCTCCGTAGTAGCCGGCTACGGCACCCAGCACCAGCCCTATCAGAGCGGCGGTGAGGACCACGTAGAGCGAGGTAGTGATGGTGGTACGGGCACCCCACACCACACCATAATAAATGTCTATGCCGTTGTTCCCGGTGCCGAAGATAGGCTGGCCGGGTTGGAATGGGGGTTTGGGGAAGTTCAGGTCAGCGGGTATCTCCATGGGATCGCGGGTGCTCTGAGGAGGGGCCAGATACGGAGCGGCGACAGCGATGAACACGATGGACGCGACCATTATTACGCCGGCCATCGCCGTCCAGTTGCTGCGGATCAGGCTCCACGAATTCCGCCACTCCCTGACTCGGGGCTTCAGCTCGGCCTTTAGATTATCGACCAAATTCGATCGAGGGTTGGTCTTGTTGTCCACGGCCACCTTGGCGATCTTCTCGTTGACAGTGGTCATTTTCTTCACTCCAGCCTGATTCGGGGGTCCAGATATGCGTACAGTATGTCGACGACCAGATTGACGATGACGTAGGTGAAGGCCACCAGGAGACAGAATCCCATGATGGAGGCGGTGTCCATCGCCTCTATCGAGCTGGCCGACCATTTCCCGAGGCCGGGCCATGCGAACACTGATTCGGTGAGGATCGCCCCGCCCAACAAGGTGCCGAAAGCCAGCCCGATGATAGTGGTGGTGGGTATGAGGGCGTTCTTCCGGGCATGTACGTTGATGATCGTCTTCTCATCGAGGCCTTTGGCCCGAGCGGTCTTCACGTAATCGAGCCCGAGCACCTCCAGCATGCTGTTCCTCTGGACTCTCAGGATTATCGCGATGATGGCCAGGGACAGGGTCAACGAGGGAAGGATCAGATGCCAAAGAACGTCGGCAAACATGGGCAGGTTGCCAAGGAGAAGGGAATCCACGAGGTAGAAGCCGGTCATACCGCTGGGCTCGGTGCCTGCGATGATGTACGAGTCACTGATCCGTCCATGGATGGGAAACAGATGAAGCTCGGAATAGAAGACAAGAAGAAGCATCAGGCCTAGCAGGAATACCGGGATGGAGACGCCGAACAGGGAGATGACCCTGGTGGTGTGATCGAAGGGCTTGTTCTTCTTGATGGCTGATTTCGTCCCCAGCCAAATGCCTACGAAAATGCTCATCACCATTGAGATGACGGCCAGTTCGAACGTCGCGGGGAGATAATAAGCAATGGCGTCGGTGACCGGCATGGAGGCGGTTTTAGACCATCCCCAGTCGCCTTGTAGCACCCCCTGGAGCCAAGCGATATACTGCTCCCATATCGAATCGTTCAGATGGTACTTCTCGCGGACGAGCTCGATCTGGGAATCGGTCATCTTTTCGTTGACATATGCCGTAACGGGATCGCCCGCCACCCGGGTCAGGGTGAAGACGATGAGGGAGACCCCGATGATGACAGGGATTATCAACAATAGTCTTCTGATGATGTACCTTGAGAGCCCCATCCGTACCACCATGCCGAAGTGTACAACGTCATATGGACCCCTTTAATTTAAAGGGGTAAATACCTTAAGATGTCTGGGGATGGGGGAAGCGGATACAAATAATTATCACAAGCCGTAGAAGAAAAGGCTAAGGTTTTTCGGCGAACGGCAGGTTGTCCAGAAGATGCTCGGTCTTGGTGTGTGGCAGTGATTCACTTCCCCCATAGGCAGCAGTGTCACTTTTAACGCAATGTCGGGAATTGCGATCATGTTCATAGTATGAGATAAAAAAAAGTAGTGAAGAGGTTTGAAGGGATTGCATCTTCGCTACCATCACTTGCTCGGTGCCATGCTCAGAGCGTAGTAGTAAAGGTTGGAGTACATCGGGTTGTAGTAGTAACCCTGAATGTAATTATATCCAACGAAGAAGCTGGTGGCCTGGACGGTCCAGATATACGCGCACTCGTCGTGCATGGCCATGCTTATGTCGTGGTACAGCTCCGCCCTCTTGGTATCGTTCAATTCCGTGGCAGCCTGAGTGACCAGCGAGTCGATAGTCTCGTTCTTGTAGCCGATCGTCGACGCATAGAGCCCGCTGGACAGATAGAACGGATGCACATAATCATCCGGATCTGCATAGTCTGGAGCCCATCCGAGAAACATCACTGGCATCTTGTGGCTCGACTGGTACCCTATTAACGTGGACAATTCAAGAGGAGTGACCGTCACGTTGATCTTGTCGCTCAGGGACTCCAGACCGGCCTTCAGCAGCAAGCAGGCGGTCTCTCTGGCAGTGTTGCCCGCGCTGTAGTATAGCTCGATGTTGAATCCAGTGTCCAGCCAGTTGCTAGCGCCGTTGGTGGCGTTCCTTAGGTAAGCAGCGGCTGCCTCCAGATCATAGCTATATGTTGGGACCGAGGCGTCGTAGCCGAACATGCCCTTAGGGATGACTCCATTAGGCTGGATGGCCATTCCCTGCATGGTGGTGTTTATGTACTGCTCGTAGTTGAAAGCAGACGCAAAGGCCATCCTGACGTTCCTATCCTGGAAGAAGGTGGACGGAACATTGGTCTTCTTGGGATCTGCACCGGCAACATTCAGGTTCTCGTTCAGACCAAAGAAATCAAGGGTCAAGGTCGGATACCCAGATATGATAGAGACATTTGCGATGTTCTCCACCGACGCCATCTGAGTGCGCGGGATGGCCGCAGCGTCGAGGTCCCCATTCTTCAGGGCCATGATCATAGCCGACATTTCGGAGTACTGGGTGATGATAATGGTCTTGAGGGTGGGGGCTCCCCGCCAGTAGTTATCGTTGGCGACCAGCTTAGTATAGGAGTCCTTCTTTATCTCCCCGACCATGTATGGGCCGGTGCCCATGGCGTTGGAGGACATGAAGTCGTAGCCATCCTTGGTCAATCCGCCGTGATCCTCGACATACTTCTCGGAAACAATCGAGGCGGTGTTGAAGGCAAGGGCTGACAGGAATGCTGAGTATGGCTGGGTCAGATTGAACTGGACCTTATTATCGTGGGCCCAAATATGCTGATCGAGTACATCCTGACCGATGCTGGGCACGATCTTGCCATCGGAGCCAAAGGACGATGCTGGGTAGGTGGTCTCATTGGCATAGTCGGGGATGAGCATCTGACCGTACATCGGTATTGGGCTAGCGGGGTCGTTCAGCAAGAACGCGCGGTCGAATGAGTACTCGACATCGCTGGCCTTCAGAACGGTCCCATCGCTGAACGTGACGCCATCCCTAATGGTGAAGATGTAGGTCAGTCCGTCGGCGGAGATGCCCCCGTTGGCAACTGTCGGGACCTCGGTCGCCAGGAGCGGGATGAGCTCCGAAGAGGAGCTCCCATTGTACCAGACAAGGGTCTCGTAGACGTTCTGCAGGATCTCGCCGCCAAACGTTTCATAATCCACAGCGGGATCCAGGCTGTCATAATTGCCAGTAATGGTACCGTACCTGAACACGGTGGAGCCGCTACCTTTGGTCGACCCTCCCGATAATACCAGTGCGGCACCTATCGCAGCGATAGCCAAGACTGCCACCAGCACGATGACGATGAGCTTCTTGCTAATGCCGCGTTTCTTTGCAGCAGGTGCACCAGCGCTTCCATCCATTCAATTTCCTCCTTAATCACGTCTCCCCGTTATGAAAAAAGGGATAGACATTACATCTTGATAACACGGCAATGATATATAAAAATATTCGGACTTTTCTTAAAATGACTGGAATAGCCAGCATCTATTATTTTCGTCAATTATATTATTATGCAAAATATTAAAAAAAGACCCCGATTTATCAAAAAAAGAAATAACGCGTAAATACTGGAAGCTCGGGTCCCGCGCGCCGAAATTTGATGGCCCTATGCCCATAAAGAGGTGGACGATCTGGGGATAAGCTCGACGTCGGAGGGGTTGAGGTCCCAGATCAGCTTGCGGGCCTCTTCGAGCTTTCGTTTCTTGATCTCGGGGTCCCGTCCCATCTTCGGCCTTGGAGTGAACATATCAAAGCCCACAAGATGGACCTTTCGTGCCCCGAAGTGCCTAGCGAGCATTACCGCGCGGTCCCCGTCGGTGAACCCCCCGAAGTTGTAGACGCGGTCGAAGGGGCGGGCCTGGGTCGTCAGCGTCAGGGGGCCGGTAAACCAGGGGACATACCTCTCCAGCGCCTCGACGTTGTCGCCGTGGGCCAGGATGACTGCGACAGCCCCCTGGGCACTGGCGGAGAGCTGATCGGCGATGTCCCCGTCCAGATCGGTGACGATGATATCCGGCACCTTGCCTATGGAGTGGACGAGGGTTGAGGTGGCCCCGTCCGCGGCGATGACCGTCCCCTGCAGGGGCCCGGTCCTCAGCTCCGCCTCCAGCGCAGGTCCGTGCCCGACCACGGTCACCTCCTTGCCGATCCGCCGACGGAGGCAGTCAGGCCCGCACATCGTCTTGTTCGCTCCGAGTGACGCCAGCCTGTGAGCGGCCTGCTCGTCCTCCGTGACGGAAAATCCGAACTCCCTCACTATCCGAAGGTAATGAGGTTCCCACTCCGGGAAGTCCATGTCCCACCTATTCGGCGCTCTCGACCTTCTCGCCGCTCTCCGCGCCCTTCTTGTTGCCGTTCATGCCCTTGAGGGAGGTGTTCAGCAGGGCACCGAACACCGCCAGAAGGAAACCCGCCATGATCTCCATGAAGATGACGGCCTGATCATAATCCCGGAAGCCAAAGAAGACCTGAGTCGCATCCAGCGCCCCCTGCAGGATGAAGCCCAGGGCGAAGATGGTCACCGAGGCCACGAGGTACGAGTATTGCAGGACGCCCTTGGAGAGGTAGTCGTTGATGAACAGCCCTACCTGGAAGGTGAAGTAGGCGAAGACGCACATCCACATGAAGCCGCCGATGAACAGCACCATCATCTCCAGGAACTCGGTCTCCGGGTCGGCAAAGGCGGCGTCCAAGCCATACAGTATCCCGAGCAGGAAGATCATGACCGACAGGACCGCGAACGGTATCATGGTGCTTCCTTCTTGGACAGCCGTCCGCGTATCCCTCCACCACTCCCTCGCCCTATCGCCGGCCTTGTACGCGAACATGATGAGGTAGAAGCCGACGACCGCATAGATCATAGCCAGGCCCATGTTGGTGAAGGATACCTCGGCCGAGCCCTGGAACAACTTGATGAGAGGGTCGAGGAGGGCGAAGATTCCGAAGACGATCAACGCCAGGCCGATGGGCACGACGATACGCTTCCGGATCTTCTCGTCGTTGAGCATTTTTATCAGGATATAGTACGTGCCCTCGACCGTGGGAGCCTGCTTGACGAAGACCTTGCGCACCGAGTCGACCTTGACCCGTGACGATATGACTGGGTAGATGTACTCATCTTCGGCCCCATCGGAAACCAGCACCACGCGGTCAGGTTTGACGGTTCCCAATACCGTCTCCAGCTGGGTGGAGAGGACCAGGTCGCTCTCATAGCCCACATGCATGTCTCCGCACAGGGTGGCGATCTCCACGTCCATGCCCTTCTTGACCATCTCATCGTACAGACTGATGGCCGCCAACAGGGTATTGGTGTCGGAATCCTCAGCGTCCTTTAAGCCTAGGCTTATCGCTGCCTTGAGGTTTTCCTCCCGACCGACGAATGGGCTGTTGAGGCCTGCCTTGACTCCAAAGTCGTCGTCCCGGTCCACGCAGAGAACGAGGGTCTTCATCCTAGTTGCCTATCCAGTTACATTCTAATTAAATTTCGCCCCCGAAGTTTACTGGATGTTCGGGAGGAGTGCAGGTCTCACATCGACAGACTCACTACTTATGAATTGGCCGAGGAAGCGGCAATAATTACGGAGCCAGAGTGCGGAATTAGCGGATTGCCCATGACGGGCCTTGCTGTAGCCGGCCCCATCCACTTCGACAGGAAGTGTAGACAATGGCCGACATTTCTTTAGAAGACTGTTGTGAGGGCCGCCGGTTCATCGACAGCGACGGCAAGGAGGTCGGAGCTTTCCGGGACATGACGAAGCGGGCAGGGGCGATCCACAGCGGCTCCTACCCGCCCTGCAAATGTTTTACCGCTTCTATCGGATTCGTTGACGGCCAGTCGCTTAGGAAGGTGCGGCCGAGGTCCGAGAATGGACTTCACCGTCCGAGGCATTCGCGGCAGTAGATGTTAGCATAAACGACACCTCATGTTACGCCGAAGCTTACCTTCTCCTTGAGGCACCTGGCGAAATCAGAGGGCAGGAAGCTAGGTCGGCATCCAGTCTCGAACGAGAAGGCTCCCGAGAGAACGCTACGTAGACGGGAGGCGGTGGCCAATAGATGATGCGGCCCTATCTCGATCGTTGTCATTCTCGCCGGACGGATCAGATGAAGGGGTGCGCGAGGATCTCCGAAGCAGGTTTATCTAGAATAATAGCATACTATTACAACACGTCTTATAAAAAGATAGAATTACTACATCCGCTTGGTGCAGGATGCCTGTCTTGCTTCTCCATTGTCAAGTAGTAAGACATCCTACACCTTCCTATCGACAGCCGAGCACCCATTATATATTTATTTATTAAAATACAGTTTTCTCGAGGTTTAATTTTTTAATATCCTCATTTGGCGGTCTTGCTCCGTTGTGCAATCTCATGTTCGCGGCATGAACGCTGCGTTCCTGATCGGGGGATACCAGAGCGTGAAGGATGGTCTGAATGGTCGGTTATTATCACATTTCGGCATGAATGCGATAGCGACGATCATGCCTCGATTTTTCCTCGATTCTTTCGGGCCAGCGTTACCGCTTCCGCGCTCGCGAGGACCGCCTCCACCGCGGGGGACGTGGCAATGTCTCAACAGGTGAGTTTTCTAGCAAAACGATTATAATAATGGATGATAATGCAACGCGAAGGCAGCTCAATGGACAGATCATCTGGTCTAAAGGAATGCCCCCGTTGCGGACTGAGAAATCGTCACGGGGCCTACCAATGCGATTTCTGCGGCTGGGACTTCAAGGCCGCATCAGATGACTGGATGGGCCAGGTCAACGATCTAGAGCGCATAGGTCGGGATGTCGAAGTTTCCAACATCGACTCGTCCCTGCGTTCCAGGATCGAGCTGACCATGAAGAAGCCGTCCGATATGCCGGTGACAGAGAGGAAGCCCGAGGCCGGCCTCGAGGTCCCTCCCCACTTGTCGCTCGAGGATGGCGGGGACGTCATGGCCCAGCCAACCACTGAGGTCATGGTGGAAACGGGGGCCGAATCGACCGCCCCACCGGCCATCCAGGAGATCGTTTCTGTCCCTCTTCCTGAGGACGTCGCTTCGCCAGAGTCCGCTACCGAACCTACCGCCTCGGCGGTGGTAAGAGAGGAGAGCATCGTCACCCCGATGCCCCAGCGCCGGGTCACCAGCATGCCTCAGTTCGTACCCGGAGGCCTTTTGACCATGGGCCTAGGGGTCTATGCATTGGACATCTACGTCATATCCGCCGGCATTCTGACCGGAGGGTTGGCGTGGGGGGTATCGGCTCTAGCCTCAATTTTAATGGTATATGCGGTCATCCGGTACCTGCCCATGATAACCAAAGGGAAGCGGAAGAACGAGGACGAAGCGATCCTCTGCCCGGTATGCCACGAGATGGTCTCAGATCACGACAGCAAGTGCCCTTCCTGCGGGGTTCGTTTCCGAGATACCCCCTCCAGGGAGTGAACCCATGAGGATCATCTGGCACGGCCATTCTTGTTTTGAGGTCAGGGACACGGTGACCGTGGTCACGGATCCTCACGACGGCAAGTCCATTGGCATCAAGACTCCCCTGGTCAGAGCGGACATCGTTCTGGTGACCCACGACCACTTCGACCATAACTGCGTCCGCATCGTCCGAGGCGACCCCGCCGTGGTCCGAGACCCCGGGGAGAGGATGCTCAAAGGGGTCAAAATCAACGGCATTCCTACCTTCCATGACCCGGAGGGGGGAAACCGAAGGGGCCGCAACATCGTCTACCGCTTCGACATGGACGGCATCAGGTTCTGTCACTGCGGGGACCTGGGGCATGACCTCTCCGAGGAACAGGTAAGGGCCATCGGCCCCATCGACGTTCTTTTCATACCGGTGGGAGGAGTTTTCACCATCGACGGGGAGCAGGCCCGCAAACTGGTAGCCAAGCTCCGCCCTCGGGTGGCGGTACCGATGCATTTCCGCTGGGGAGGGCTATCCATCTCGGTGCACACCATCGAGCCGTTCTTGGACGGCATATCCGAGGACTCGGTGGTCAGGGTCGGCAACGAGGTGGACTTCAGCCGGGAGGACCTGCCTCCGGCGACTGAGTTCTGGGTGTTCTCCCCGTAAACCTCACTTCACCCTTCTGGATATGGCCTTGAACTCGTCTGTACCAGCCTTGCCAAGCACCTGGAAGAGCACCGTTTCGGTGGTGGTCACCACCGCCCCGGCATCCCTCAGGAGGTCCAGGGCGTTGGCCTTGTCTTCCGCGGACCGCGAGCAAACTGCATCCCGGACCACGTGGACGTTGTAACCGGCCGTCAGCAGGTCCAGGCAGGTCTGCAGGACGCATACATGGGCCTCCATGCCCACCACCACGACCGTTCGGCGGCCGGAGGCAGTAAGCCGCTGAGGCACCTCGCAGTGGTCCAGGCAGCTGAAGGTGAGCTTCTCCAGCGGATCCATGGGGGAAATTGCGCTGGCCACCTCGGGGATTGTTGGTCCCAGGCCACGGGGATACTGCTCGGTCACCACCACCGGGACGGAGAAAAGCGTGGACAGGGCAAGAAGATGGCTGACGTTGGCTACCACTCTCTCACGCTCCGGCATCGCCGCCACCAGGCGTTCCTGGACGTCGATGATCAGAATTTGAATGTCGTCCTTCCTGAGCTTATACTTCCCTATGTCGGACCCGGGTTCGAGGGCAGTCACGAACATCGAACCGGGAGCCCATAGAAGTTAATTTCGCCCGCTTGGGACTAAGAGCAGAACAGATTGACGGCTCACGGGAACAGGACGTCCTCGACCCTACCCATCTCGATGGGCGTGGAGCGGAAGCCTATCGCCGCGCCCTTGGAATTGGCGACCATGCTCGCCCCCACCAGGGGAGCGCCGTAGTTCAGTGTCCCGATGCCGGTGGGCACCTTGAACAGCGAGCGGAGCATTTCCAGCTCGGCCTTACTGGTGGATGGATGACACAGAACGCCCTTGTTGGTAGCCACGCAGACCGAACCGACCGTTTTGTGGCCCGCAACCATGCCCTGAACGACCTCCACCTGGAGGGTATCCTCGATCTGCTTGATCGCCGTGCGCCCGAGGTCCGGGTTGACCAGGGCAGCGTTGTCGTTGACCAGGATGTTGTTCCCGCAGGCGTTCAGACGGTCCTTTATCCGCTTGAACTGCAGGTGCTTACGAATCGGGCGCACCTCAGCCAGGGCCGCCATGCCGGTGGTGATGCCCCCATAGGAGTTCATCGCCGTCAGGGTGCCGAGGATGGAGGAGGAGGCCAGGGAGGTGATCAATACCTTGGTCCCCATCCCCTCCTCGATGTCCGAGACCAGGCTCGGGGGTGCGTCCATTGGTACCAGGGAAAGGCTCTCATTGGCCACGCAGTACACTCCGATGAACGGGTTCCCATTGTAGCTGGAGAGCTTCATCATGCTGGCACCGTGCTTACTCTTCTACGGTCGAGTCTTCCGGGAGGGAGACCTCTACCAGGCCGTCCTCGAACTTGACCGCCTTCACGGTGATGTGCATGGGGGGCCGGTGGATACCGTTGGCCCAGATGGCCTCGTTGAGGCGGTGGTCGATCCAGATCTTGTCCTCTTCGGCCTTCATGTGCCGGATGACATGCTCCCGGATCTCGTTGATAGCCCTCTTTGCCTTCTTGGAGCGGGGGGCGGCCTTGGTCTTCTTGAGCGTGATGTTCATTACCTTCTCGTCCATGCAGATCACTCCTTGAGCTTGCTCTGTCTCCAGCTTCTCCTCTTAGGATGGCGGAGAACGGTCCTGTTGGTCCTTATCATGACCCAAGCAGGTACCCTGCGGTTGGACTTTTCCGCCCTCATGAGGCGGGTCTTCATTGCTAACGGCTTGTTCCTGGTCATTGGATTACACCCTTTCTATCTTAATGTCTCTCTTCTGAGGCGATACCTTTCTGAGGATGGCCTTCAGAGTGTTGTCATCGATCTGGTCCTGGATCCTGCCCATCTGGAGCAACTGTATGAGCTGGTCCTCCACCGCGGCGGCCACGTCCGGGTATGCCATTCGGACCTTGGCCAACCTTTCCCGGGCGTCGGGGGATAGGATCCTTCTCATGACCTCCAGGCGCGCCTGCTCCATCTGCTTCTGCCGCTCGGCCACCATGGCCTGCTGCTGGAGCTGGGCGTCTTGAGACTGCTGCATCTGCGCCATCTTGCGGCGGCGTAGTTCCTCGAGTTCAGCATCCTGCATTTGATCACTCGCTGCCCTTATCAGTGGGTCTCGTCATATACCGCTTTTGCGGCATTGTCGAGCATGGCCTGGCCCTTGGGAGTGATGACCCTGCCATCCCTCTTGTGCTTGGCAATGAGGCCAGACTGCTCTAGCTGGATCAAGCAGCGCCGGGCGATGGCCCTGCTGCCCTTGACGGCCTTGTTGGGCTTGGAACCCCGGTCGGCGAAGCCGCCGTACTCGGCAGCGAGTCGGGAGGCTCCGATGGGGCCCTTAAGGTATACCTTCCTGAGAACGGAAGCGGACCGAGTGAACCACCAGTCTTCCTGGACGGGGGCTTTCTCGGTATGCCTTCCGGTCTTCGCGAACTCTGCCCAGTCCGGGACCTTTATCGTATCGATCTGCTTGAGCTGGGCCGCGGCCTTGGCAATAAGCTTCTCCGGTGGGACATCATAGACTGTGACCATCTGATCTACCTCGAAATGACATCAATTCTATCCAAGTGTGGATAATGCCTACGGCATTAATATGGAGGTCGTATAAAAGCGTTTCCTGGCCTCGATAGCGCTGGAGAGCGTCAACCGCCGTTCTCGGGAACCGATGCTGGATGGTCGCCGCGGAACAGGCCGCAGAACCGCAGGCCTCCCACAAGGTTACATCTATATTATTGTGATGCTAGAAACAACTCCCCGGTCGCCGGTAGCTAATTAATAGCCCCAGGCTGTTGTCGCGGTCATGCGTTACGTCGTGGCCATCACCGGCTGCTCGGGGATACGATACGGCATCAGGCTGCTCGAGGAGCTCGAGGGGGAGAAGGAGCTCATCGTCTCCGAAATGGGAAGGAAGGTCCTGGAGCACGAGACGAACATCAGCTACGAGGACCTGTGCGCGATGGCCGATGAGGTCTACGACGACCATGACCTATTCGCTCCGCCAGCTTCGGGCACTCACGTCATCGATGCCATGATCGTCTGTCCCTGCTCCCAGTCCACCATCGCCAAGCTCGCCTCGGGGGTCTCCGACAGCCTGCTGACCCGGTCCGCCTCGGTGACCATGAAGGAGCATCGCAAGCTCGTCCTCGTGCCCCGGGAGACCCCGCTCAACACTATCATGCTGGAGAACGAGCTTAGGCTGGCCCGCTCCGGGGCCATCATCCTTCCGGCCTCCCCGGCCTTCTATCATCAGCCGAGAAACCTCGATATGATGGTCGACTTTGTCGTGGGCAAGATACTCGACCAGCTAGAGCAGGAGCACGACCTGTTCAAGCGGTGGGATGAGGAAAGGCTGCTCCACTAGACGGCGTGGTAACCGACCTCAGGACACGCCCCTTTCGTCGTCGAGCGCGTGTTCGGCTGCTCCTGCCTCGGCCAGCGTCGCTAGCCGGCCCTTGTTGCGCCGCTCGTTCATCTTCCTCAGGACCGAAGGGGCCCACCAGTTCCAATCACCCAACAAGGACATGATGGCCGGTACCAGGTAGATGCGGACGATTGTGGCATCGAGAAGGATGGCGAACATGAGGACGAAGCCGAACTCTCGGAGCAGGTAGCCGTTGGAGAGCATCATCGAACCGAAGGCCGCGGCCATGATGATGCCGCAAGCGGTGATTATGCCTCCGGTCTGCTCCACCGCGTGCACGATGGCGTCGTTGTTGCTTCTTCCTTTGGCCACCTCCTCCCTGACTCTGGTCGTGAGAAGAATGTCATAGTCCATCCCCAAGCCCAGACACACCAGCAGCAGGATCATCGGGGCCAGATACAGAATCGGCTGCCCCAGGACGTCCTGGAACAGCACGAGAGCCACCGCCATGGTCCAAGAGATGCTCAGCAATATGGTTAGGATAGAGCGCAGGGGGCTGACGACCGAACCCATGACCGCCATCAGCACGATGTAGATGCATGCAATCGCCAGCACCGCCATCCGGCCGAAGTCGCCCTGAGTCATCACCGCGATGTCGAACATGGAGGCGGTCGACCCTCCCACCAGCATATTCTCCACATGGTCCGCGCCCTGGACCTCGCTGGCGACATCCCTCAGCTCCTGGATGCTGTCGATGGAACGCATGTCGAACGGTTCGGCCTGGAAGGTGACGGTGAGCAGCACCGCCCGTCGGTCCTCGCTGACCATCCGGCCAGTGATGGCGCTTAGGCTCTCCATCAGCGATGAGTTTGTGATGTCGACGGGGCTTCCGTACGGCCTGGTGGGGCCGATGACCATCTTGACGTTGTCAAGGCTGGCGATGGTCGCCGAAAGGTTCTCGATCGGCGATAGCATGGTCGGATCGAAAGCGTCGTCCTTCATCACCGGGGAGTCCATCTCCACCGCGATCTGGGTAGGAGTGATCTTACCGCCCCCAAAGCCGTCCTGGATTATCATCAGGCCCTGCTTGCTCTCCATGTCCGCCATCGAACCGATGTAGTCGTAGCTGGTGTTCACGGACATCGTGAGGCAGGTGGCGGGGATGGAGACAAGGATTGCCGCCACAAGCAGTACCTTGGCATGCTTTATCGAGAACCTGGCGCTGCGGGTGAAGTAACCGGGTCGCGTACGCGGTTTAGCCGGACGGCCTACTCTCGACGGCCAGAAGGTCCTGTCTCCCAGCAGCATGAGGATCGAGGGCAACAAGGTCAACGCGACCAGCAGGGCGACAGTGATGCCCAATGCCAGGATCACGCCCAGGGATTTGAACAGCGAGAACTCGCCGATGGCCAGCACCCCGAAACCGATGATGACCGTTGCTCCCGAAGTGAGAATGCTCTCCCCCGCCCAGATGACGGCCTGGCGAACGCTGGCGACCTTGTCCCTTCCCCGCCCCCTCTCCTCCCGGTAGCGAGATAGGATGAAGATACAGTAGTCGCAGCCCGCCCCGATCATCGCCGTGAGGAGGAGCGTCAGGACCGCGTAATGGACCGAGAACACGTACGCGCCTATGAGGTACACCGCCGCGTAGCTGATCCCCAGCGCCACGCCTACCGCCAAGGGAGGAATGGAGGAGGCAACAAAGGAGCGGAAGAACAGGCCGATGAGGACGAGGACGAGGACGATGGTGATGGGCTCGATGATCCTCAGGTCCTCGAATGTGCTCTCCTCCATATCGGTGTTCAATGCGTCCGTCCCGGTCACATGGTATCGGACGTTGGTGCCGTCAACGACCCCGGCGACGATGGAGCGAACGGCGTCGACGCACTCCCTTCCCGGATGGAGGTCCCCATCGACGTCAGCGTAGGTCAGGCCCAGGACCATGGTGGAGTTGTCCGCCGACACCAGCTGGCTAATGATAACTGAGGGGAACCTGTAGGGATAGCTGTCCAACGATGAGTTGGCCACAATGGCCTGGCTGAGCGCGACGGCGGTGTTGAGGTCGAATGAGCCCATCTCTCCGGCCGCCGCTACCAGCCATTTCTGAGGGGCCAACCGTTCAGCCACCGCGGGCATGGAGGCGACGTAGCCGGTGATAAGGGATGACCGGAGAGCGAGATCATTATAATTGGTCAGGTTGCCCACGGCCGCCCGGGAGCCCAGAAGAACCTCCCGGGTCTCGCCGTCGGCGACTGCCTGGCTGAAGTTTAGGGACAGTTCCTGAAGGGCAGCATCGAAGGTCTCATCCGACGGCTGCGAACCGAGGGTGGACCACCACGAGTACACTGCATCCATGTAGTCACGGACCAGGGCGACCTGCCCGGTCGAGACGTTGCCGTAGGATATCTGCCCCGAGGACACCTCGGCGATGGTGGCTTCGATGTTCTCGTCGACGACCTGCCGGGCGAACTCGCTTACGTTGGCGAAGTCGGCCGGCCTGTTGGCGAAGGAGTCGTTGACCCGCGTCAGGAAGTCCTTGTCTGTGCTCGGCAGGTCGAGGCTGTCTAGGAACGGCTGGAAGGCAGCGGAGTGGGCGGCTACGGCCCTTTGCTGAGGCTGGGAGGATAGCGACGCGGTGGAGTTCCAGCCGGCGGAGAACGCATGATACCATCCGAGGAGGAGGGCTCGTTCCGAGGCGTTCATGCCCTGGGCCTCGGTCTCGAGCTGCCCGTGGAACGCCGAATACGTTGCGTCGTCCACCTGCTGTACCGTTCGGGAGGGATCGTCTGCGGCAGCCTGCTCCCAGGCCTGGGCGTACCCTTCGGACACGCCGTACAGCGCGGTGGCCGACTCGTTGGTCCGCGCCCACAGATCCCGGTACTCCTGGGGTATGCCAAAAAATAGGTAGGCGGATAAGTTGGCGCTGTAGTATGCGTAATTAAGAGCCTTTACTACGTTGAGAGTGTAACTCTCGGAGAGCGAGTATACGGAGGTGACCTCGACCTTATTGATGTCTCCAAACAGAGAGGCGTCCCCGAGGGCGTCCTCGATCTCCAAGGCCACCCGCCTGGTCTCGTTATCGGTGACATCGGGGGAGGTGAGGACGATGAGAGTGGTGGGCTGGTGGGCGAAGCTCCCGAAGCTGGCGGAGATATACTCGTTGGCGACGGATGAGGGCAGGGTCGCCGGAGCCATCTCCGTTTCCTCATACTGGACCACATGACTCGCCAGCGGGACCAGGGGGAGGGCAAAGAGCAGAGCTATGATCCAGGCGATGATTATCAGCTTGAACCGCCTGGTGATCAGATCGGCCAGACCCGCGAACATAATCTGTGGACCCCTGGTGCCCGGCCACACGACCGGCCGGAGCTTCCTCGGTTAGACCAGTGACTGGCTATTAAAAAAGTGTCATCTGGTTCGAGGGAGCGAGGGGCACCTCCCACTCGAGCGCGGGGCCCGTCGCCGACGGTGTCGCTCACTCGACGTAGATGGCGGGCCGATGGGGCTGGGCCGCCCGAGCCTTCTTCTGGGGGTCCGGGGCCTTGGCGTCATCCGCCTGATACACCGCCACCTCGCAGCCGAGCTCCCTGGCAAGGAAGCTTGAAGCATCGCTGAGGTAAGCGAACTCATCGATCTCCATAGCCAGTTGCCGCATCTCAATTTCGGAGCGCTTCATCAGGTCTTCGGCTGTCTTCCGGGCGAAATCAGCCGACTCCTTCCCCCGGCGCTTGAGGTCGTCGCGACCCATGACTGCCTTGGTCAGGGTGGGGACGGTCAGCTGTTTTGACCTCGCCAGCTCCAGGCCGATAGCGAGGATGTCCCGCTTCCACTGCGGAGTGGTGTAGATGAATATCCGCTTCGGAGCGATCCCGGTGACCTTGAGGATCTCATTGATGTCGGTCATGACCTCCTCCAGGTAGTTCTCGGCTGCCTCGGCCAGGGGGTCCGATGGGAGCTCCTCCGCTTCTGGATACGGAGCAATGGAAACGAAACCCTTCTCTCCCAGGCCGGCCCACATCTCCTCGGCCACATGCGGAGTGATGGGGGCCATCATGCGTACCCATGCCTTGACCGCCTTGGTCACCGTATCAGCATTGTTGCCTCCCCGCCGGAGGTACCATCGCATATCCGCCAGGGTCTCAAAGTAGGCCTCGTTGGCCATACGACGGAGGTCGAACTCGTCCATAGATGAATGGATGACTTGGGCCCTATTGGAGAGGCGGGACAGCAGCCAGTGGTCGACCTTCTGCACATCTGATCCATTCAGCGCCTTCATCTCCTCCAGGGTTCTCATGACCCGCTCGATCCTCGAGGAGTAGTTGACAATGGCGTCCTCATCCCAGGCCACGTCGGCGAAGGGGGCAGCGATGTGTGCGTAGTACAGCCGCATCGCGTCCACCCCGAAGCGCTCCGCCGCGTCGGGGATCGGTTCGGCCCCGCCCTTGGACTTCGAGATCTTGCCCAGCTTCCCGGTCACGTACCAGTTGACGAAAATGCCGCGGGGCCACAGTTGCTCTGGAAGAATGGCGACATGGTTCATGAGGAAGGCAGGGAAGTGCACGGTCATGTGCTCCTTCCCTCCCAGGTTGATGTCCAGGGGATACCAGTAGAACACATCTTCCCGGATCCGGTTCAGCAGCTCCGGGGCTACACCGGTGGAGGTGGAGACTTCGGCGACATCTCCCTTGCCCAGGAAGACATAGTCGAAGAACGCCTCGTTGAGAGACTCAATCTTGAGCTGCCCGGAGTTGTAGTAGGGGGCGACGATGTAGTAGATCGGGTATAGGGTGGAGTCGGATATAGCCTCGATGATCCATTTGGGATCGAAGGGGAAGCGGGTCCCCAGCCAGTTACCCTGGCGCACGCAGGCTCTCTCCCTGAACCAGTCCAGGACCCCTTGGACGTTGACGTAATAGTCCTGGGGGAGTATGTGCATGCTCTTGGCATGGCGCTTGCTGTCCTCGGTGAGCACGGCGTTCGCGTAGTCGATGAACCACTGGTCGTCGACCTTCTTGATGACCACGGGCCGGCCGCAACGGCAAACCACTTCCTCGGAGAGGTCATAGAACAGCTCGGCTTCTCCGCTCTTGATCATCATCTGCTTGATGAGCTCCTTCGCCTCCTCGACCTTCATCCCGGCGAACTCGCCGCAGGTGGAGATCATTCGGCCGGTGTGGAATCCGTCCTTGTAGATGGCCTTTTTCGCCTCATCCAGTCGGGGATCGCCGGCCTGGGTAATACCCATCTTGTCGATCATTTCCACGGCTGGCATCGGACCATAGCCCTTAGTCTCGATGATGGGGATGGGCTTGATGGCCCGTACCATTGCCTGGTCCAGACCGTATCTGGCCATGGCCTCATCGTCTTCCTGCAGCAGACGCAGAGAAATCCAGTCGTCCGGTGCATCCGAGGGCACGCTGGTAACCAGCCCGGTGCCTACCTCGGGCTTGCAGAACGTGGCCGGGAGCACAGGGACCTCACGGTGGATGACCGGTGCCACGGCCATGCGGCCAATGAGCTCCTTACCCGGTACCGTTCCGATGAGCTCCAGGTCGTCCTTCTGGAAGCGCATCTTGTCATACGATGGGCGGCTGATGACCCAGGTCTCGCCATTCCTCCGAACTTTGACGTACTCGACCTCCGGGTTGACCCAGAAGTTGGTCTGACCGTAGACTGTCTCTGGCCTCAGGGTCGCTGCCACCAGGAACATGTCTCCGCATCTGAACTTGAGAAGGGTGTACTCGGTCGTCTCCGCGTTCCCTCCCTTGGATAGGTCGGTCTCCGACGCGTCTACCGCTACCGGTCCGCACTCCACACAAGCCGGGGCGAAGTATGGTTTTTGGATCAGCAGTCCGGACTCGTTAAGTTTGCGGAACTGCCATTGAATGAACTTACCATAGTCGGGATTGGTGGTCGAGGTGAAGCGGCGCCAGTCGGCGAGAAAGCCGAAGCGCTTCCAATACTGGTTCACATATACCTGGTTGAAAAAGCCGACCACCTGATGAGGCTCCACCAGTTTCGGCAGCATCTCCTCCGGGCAGCCGTTGGCCAGGAGGTAGTCGACGGTCTTCTTGTCCTGCTCCTTGATCCTCTTGGCCAGGGATATCGCTCCGTTGCCGGTGGCATGCGTGCCGACCGGAAAGAGGACGTTGAACCCGGTCATACGCTTGTACCTGGCGATGGCGTCGACATAGGTGTACCCGCGCATGTGGCCGACGTGCAGGTAGCCGGTCAAACCAGGGTAAGCGAAGATTATCATGAACTTAGGCCTCGAGTCACGGTTCGCCTCGAATAGCCTAGCATCTGACCAACGCGCCTGCCACTTGGCTTCAATCTCCGCGGTCCAGCTCGACATCGCTACACCTTATGTGGCCAGGAATACTCTATTGTTATAAATAGGATGCTTCCGGAGACCCGACCCTTCCCTCGCATCCAGCTTATTGTTTTCCCCGTATCTCAGCTCGGGGAACGAGAGCCCATCGCGGACCGGTTGCAGCGACCATCGGACGTGTCATCATCGAGTATGCCGCGGTCGGTGCTTCGGCATACCACCCCGTGACGTTCCCTTAACGTATATTATTACGTTGTACTATGTATCCCTCGCCTAACCCGATTATTGGCTACGAGGTTGCAAGCGCACATTTATCCGCTAGCTCTCGATAGGAGGATTTGCAGGCAAAAAACCGATCGTGGGGGTCGGCTGTCTGGCTCATATTCGACTATATATAATTAGCTACCTTTATCAGAACGGTTGACACCTACCATCAGATTTATCCATCACGGCGTCATACCGGGCGGTCCTCGCTGGTTTTAAACGAAATTATTATAAAATACAAAATCAATGTCTGGCTCGAGGTCCAAGTGATTATCAAAACTGAGTATGACAAATTATGACAATTGACATATTTTTATATACTTAGTAGGACATTTCCCAATTGTCTCTAACACAAAGGTGAGCTGACTTGGACGGAGAAAGGATCTCACTGCGGTTGGAACCCGAGGATCTCGAGCTCCTTGATGCCTTCATCGAGAAGCATCCGGAATACTCGAACCGTTCCAACTTTGCCAGGGTGGCCATTCGTTCGTTCATAGAACAGTTCGAGGGGACCAAGACCAATGAGATCACCAAGAACGTCAAGAGCAACGTGATCACGATCGAGGTCCCCCGATTCGCGCACGAGACCATCATGTCCTCGGTTCGGGCAGGGATATACAATTCCCCCGAGGAAGCGATAGTTGAGTGCGTCAGGAAGCGGTACATCAACATCGAAGAGGCCATTGAGAACATAAAACGGGAAAAACTGGAAAATCTCAAAGGCACGGTGCAGATGGTACCAGATTAGGGCAGCTCGACAGATCTAGAAGGGATGTGGTCTGTAGAGGGATGGGATGCACGGCCCTGATAACAGGGCTGGTCAGCTCACCTTCAGTTAGGGCAGAGAGGGAGTGGGGATGATGCACACCAACAGCGAACAATTAGTGGCCACGCTAAGCAAGGGCCTCCTGGAACCGAAGATCTCCATCGTGGGATGCGGCGGCGCCGGTAACAACGTCGTCAACAGCATCTACTGGAGCAACAAGAAGGTCGAGACCGTGGCGGTCAACACCGATGAGACCAAGCTCGAGAGGGTCAACGCCAACAAGAAGATCCTCATTGGGAAGGATGTCACCCACGGGCAGGGTGCCAGGGGATTCCCCGAGGTGGGAGAGCACTGCGCAGATCAGGCCAGGTCCGCTCTGGAAAGCGTCCTCAAGGGAAGCGACATAGTCATAGTGATCGCTGGTATGGGCGGCGGCACCGGCACCGGCGCGGCCCCTATCGTGGTCGATGTCGCCAAGGGCATGAATGCTGTCACATTCGCTATCGCTATCAATCCCTTCTCATATGAGAAGGGTCGTCTGGCCACCGCCAAGGAGGGCATCAGGAAGCTCCGCAACGTGGCCGAGAACACCATCGTCCTGGAGAACGATCGGCTCCTGGACCTCGCCGGCGATATACCGGTCAACGAGAGCTTCGCCATAATGGAGCGGTCAATCAACAGTATGATCGACTCTATGACTCAGAGGCTCACCGAGGACGTGATCTCCCCCATCCGCGAGGAAGTGGAGGCCTACATCCAGGAGGGTTCTGAGTACACCATCGTCAACCCGGCTGTAACGCCGGTGGCCCAGCTGGTCACAGCCAGCGCCGAGCCTAAGGCCGTGGAGATGTCCTTCACGGCAACGGTGAGCCCCGAAATCTTATCCAGATGAGAGATAAAGCGTGGAGGTACGTCCCCCCGGCCTCCCCGCCCCTCTCTGTTTTTCCGAGCTATTTTATCATCGCTACTACCTTAATGTGACGTGCGCGTTGGACTCGTCATCAACCCGATAGCTGGGATGGGGGGAGCGGTTGGGCTCAAGGGGACGGACACCCCTGAGGTCCTGGAGGAAGCGATCAGACGGGGAGCCCGTCCCATTGCCCAAGATCGGACTGATGAGGCGCTGCGCGCCGCCGGCGATCTCTTCGCCTATGATTTCATCACCGCCGGAGGACTGATGGGAGAGGACGTCCTCCGCCGTCATACCACGAGTGTGACGGTCGTGTGCTCGCCCTCCGGCATCACCACTGACAAGGATACTGGGTCTGCTTGCGAGGCCATCCTTGAGGCAGGAGTGGACCTGCTGCTCTTCACCGGCGGCGACGGCACCGCCCGGGACGTCATGGACGTCGTCGATGAGAGGGTGCCGGCCATCGGCATCCCGTCCGGAGTCAAGATGCACTCGGGGGTGTTCGCCAATACCCCTCACGACGCCGGGGTCCTGCTGCGCCGCACTAGGGTAGAGAACCTCCCCGCCCACCGGTCCGAGGTTATGGACATCGATGAAGCCGAGGTCCGTCTGGGCAGCGTGAGCGCCTCCCTGTACGGATACATGCTGACACCCGAGGAGCCGACCCTGATGCAGCCATATAAGCTCGCTCTCGGGGGGGCGACCGAGGACCAGCACAAGGAGGCCATCGCCAAGTACTTCGTGGACACGATGAAAGATGGTGTCCTCTACATCCTCGGTCCAGGGACGACATTGGAAGCGGTGGGCCGGAGGCTGGAAGTAGGCAAGACCTTGCTGGGAGTCGACCTGGTGGCCGACCGCCGTCTCCTGGCCAAGGATGTCGATGAGGATACCATCCTCAAGACCCTGGAGGTGTACCCTGAGGCTCGCATAGTGGTTTCGCCCATCGGGGCCCAGGGGTTCATATTCGGCCGCGGTAACCAGCAGATATCGCACCGTGTCATCGAGAAAGTGGGAGTACGCAACGTTATCATCCTGGCTACCCCCATCAAGATGAAGGAGACCAAGACCCTACGGGTCGATACCGGGGACGCCGAGCTGGACGAGGAGCTGAGAGGATACGGTAAAGTGATCATCGGGTGGGGGCTGCAGCAGGTCGCTCCGGTGAATTAAAAAATGGCGGACCTCGGCCGATCGGCCGTGCAGGTCCGCCGAGCGTTCAGAGAGCTGTGGTCAGACCGAACGCACCCTGGCGAAGCCGAGTTCGAACGCCTTCACGTTGATGTCCCGGGCCTTGGTCGGGACGACCTCGAGCAGCGAACCCAGCATGCGCTCCTTGGACAGCGGGAAGCCTTTTACCGCGGAGATGGCGCCGATGAGCACCGAATTGGCGGTGATCGCCCTCCCCGCCTGCATCGCCAGAGCCGTTGCGTCGAGGGCGATGAGGTTCTTGTTCACCGAACGGATGGCCTCGAGCATGTCGTCCACCTTGGGATAGGCATCCTTCCCGGCCGACACACTTATGGGGACCACGGGCGTGATGCTGGTGACGATGTGGCTGTCCCGGTTGACGGTGCTGAGGGACCGGCAGGTCTCCACCGGTTCGAAGCCCAGCAAGAGGTCTGCTGCTCCCATCGGGATGAGCGGACTTAGGATGTCCTGCCCCATGCGTACCGAGCACAGCACGCTGCCTCCCCTCTGGGCCATGCCATGGACCTCGGACATCGCCACCTCCAGCCCCTCGGCCACCGCCGCGTTGCCCAGGACCGTGGATGCCAGAAGCACACCCTGTCCTCCGACCCCTACCAGTTGAATGTTGTACTTCACTGTACCACCTCGATCGCCTTCTTCGGGCATACCTGGGCACAGCACCCACAGCCGATGCACAGCGAAAGGTCCACCTTGACCACCCCGTCCTCCTTGCTTAGGGCAGGGCAGGAGAAGCGGGACACGCAGGTGTAACACTTCACACACTTCTCCTGATCAATGGCGTACTTGACCGGGGCCAGCTTCCCCTCCTTTCTCTTCGCCAGAGGGCATGGGTGCTCAGAGATGACCACCGAGAGGCCCTCGAACGCGATCGCCTCCTTCATGACCTCGATCGTCGCCGTCACATCGTAGGGGTCGACGGTGCGGACGTGCTCCACCCCGCAAGCTCGGACAAGGGGCTCGATGGGCAGGCCGATCGATTCCACCCCGCCGTACTCCCGGCCCACACCCGGGTTGGGCTGATGGCCGGTCATGGCCGTTGTCCGGTTGTCCAGGATGACCAGCGTGAGGTCGTGGCGATTGTACACGGCGTTGATCAGACCGGGCAGGCCAGCGTGGAAGAAGGTGGAGTCACCGATGAACGCCACCACTTTCTGGTCAGTGGCCGCAGCGAACCCGCCGGCCGCTCCCACCGAGGAACCCATGCACAACACGAAGTCGGCGCACTGCATCGGCGGTTGAACTCCGAGGGTATAGCATCCGATGTCCGTGGAGTAGATCGCGCCGTCCTTGCCCACCGCCTTCTTGACCGCATAGTAGGTTGAGCGGTGGGGGCATCCGGCGCACAGCACCGGCGGCCGGGGAGGCAGCTTCAGCTCCACTGGCGGGAGGGCTTCCTTCTCCCCCTTCACCCCGAGGATCGAACCGAGCGACAGGACGAGATCGGGCGAGTACTCGTACGCCCGGGGCAGATGCCCGGTGCGCTTGCCCAGAACCTCGACCTCGATGCCAGCCTGCTGGGCGATGCGCCGAACCTCGTCCTCCAAGTAAGGCTCCAGCTCCTCGAGGACCACGACCCTTTCCTTTCCCCTCAAGAATTTGGCGATCCTGTCCTCGGGGACGGGGTTGGTGAACCCGAGCTTAAAGACCTCGACGCCCTCCAGCCACTCTCTGGCATAGGTATAGGTGACCCCGCTGGTGATGACCCCGACACGGGAGCTCCCCACACTGAAGTTGAGGTCCGAAGCCTCGGACAGCTTCAGCGCTGCCTCCATCCGCTTGAGCTGCTCCAGACGTCCCAATCGAGCGTTGGCCGGAACAGTAACGAACTTCTGAGGGTCCTTCTCGAACCGTCCTCTGCGCACCGGCGCCATTTTCTCCCTGAGATCTACCGCCCCCCGGGCATGGTTGACCCGGGTGGTGGTCCGCAGCAGGACCGGAGCGCCGATGAGCTCAGAGATGCGGAAGGCCTCGACCACCATATCCCTCGCCTCCGCCGGGGTGGAGGGCTCCAGCATGGGATAGAGACCGAGCTTGGCATAGAAGCGGTTGTCCTGCTCGCTCTGGGACGAGTGACAGGAGGGATCGTCGGCGGACATGACCACCATGCCCGCCCGGACTCCGGTGTAGGACAGGGTCATGAACGCGTCGCTGGCGACGTTGAGGCCGACATGCTTCATGAAGGCAAAGGAGCGTACACCAGATGCCGCGGCAGCGCCGGCGACCTCCATGGCGACCTTCTCGTTGACGGAGTACTCAAAGTACATCCCGGCCTCGGAGGCGATGTTCTCCAGAATCCCGCCGACCTCCGAGGATGGTGTTCCGGGGTAGGTGGTGGCGACCCCCACCCCGGCTTCTATCAGACCTCTAGCGATAGCCTCGTTCCCGAGCAGGAGGAGCCTCCCACCGTTCCCCAATAACTTGTCCAACCGGTCACCGTCCGCTCGCCCCCACCTTGGCCACCAGCGCCTCGTACTCCCTGTCGACGAGAGCTTGGACCTCGGCCACATCAGCGGGGGTCAGGTGCTTGAACCTCCCCTGGAGGCGAAGATATTCTTCAACCGGCTTCCTCTTCTTAATCTCTTTGGTGAACGAGTACTTCCCGTTATGGAATTCGTACAGGGGAAACGCCCCCGTGCGCACCGCCAGCCGGGAGACCTCGATCGCCTTGCGGGGGTCCATGCGCCAACCCGAGGGGCAGGGGGAGTAAGCATGTATGAACTTGGGTCCCTTGATGCCCTTGGCCTTCTGGATGGTCCTGATGAAGTCGTCGGGGTAGGCGACCGAGACCGTCGCGCCGTAGACTATGCCGTTGGCGATCATCATATCGAGGATCTTCTTCTTGTCCCTGCGCTGCTGGATGTGCTTGCCGCCTGGCGTCGTGGTGGTCCACGCCCCGCAGGGGGTCGCACCGGAGCATTGGATGCCGGTGTTCATGTACGCCTCGTTATCATACATCACGTAAAGGAAATCAGTGTCCCGGTCCACCGCGCCTGAGAGCGCCTGCAGCCCGATGTCCACCGTTCCGCCGTCGCCGGCCCAGCCGACCACGGTCACGTCGTCCATTCCCTTCTTCTCCAGCGCGGCCTTGATGCCCGAGGACACCGCGGCGGTGCACTCGAAAGCATGGTCCACGAAGGGGACCTTGACCGCGTAGCGAGGCCACACGCCAGGAATGACGGCGCAGCACCCCGCAGGCACGTTGATGACTGTGTTGGGTCCGAGAGCCTTGAGCAGATAACGCATCGCCAACGGCTCCCCGCATCCGGGGCAGGCGCTGTGCCCGGGAGTGATGTATTCCTCCTGAGGTATGGTGAACTTGTATCTCTTCGTCGATTCGGTGCTCTCCAATTTACCACCTCCCCGTTCCATCCTTGAGGCCGACCCACTCGACCGTACGGTCGGCCTTGCCAGCCTCGGCGATCCTCAGCAGATCGTCGAAGATCCACTCGATGAACTTGACCGTCACGTCCCGTCCGCCGAGACCGCCGACGTAGTCCTTCATGACCGAACCCGTCGACTGCAGCGCGGAGCGGACCTCGTTGAACATGGCACCCCCGTCGCCATAGGTGTAGGAGCGGTCGAACACTCCGATCGTGGTGGTCATGTCCGCCAGGCGGCGGACCTCCTCCGCCGGGAAGGGACGGAAGACCCGGAGCTTGGCTACTCCGACCTTCTTGCCCTCCGCACGGTAGCGGTCAGCAACCTCCTTCGCCGTACCGGCGGCCGAACCGGCCACCACCAGAACGGCGTCGGCATCGTCACACTTGTAGTACTCCATCATCCCGCCGTAGCTGCGGCCGAAGATGGCTTCGAACTCCTTCTCTGCCTCCAGCAGCTTGGTCCTAGCGACCTCCTGGCTCTGGTAGATGAGGTACCGGAACTCCGTCCACCAGTCCGGCATCATCAGACCACCGTGTCGCATGGGGTTCTTCACGTCCACGGGGTACTCCGGCTTGAACGGTGGAAGGTAGCGGTCGACCTTCTCCTGCTCCGGGACGTCCACGATATCGACGGTGTGGGAGAGTATGAACCCGTCCTCGATGACCATGATCGGCAGCATGACCTCAGGGTCCTCCGCCACGCGATAGGCCATGAGCACGGTGTCCAACACCTCCTGGTTATTCTCGCAGAAGATCTGCAGCCAGCCGGTGTCGCGCTCGGTGATGACGTCGTGATGCTCGCCCCAGATGTTCCACGGGCCGCCGATGGTACGTGCAGCTACGGGCATGACGATCGGTCGTCGGGCGCCGACGGCCCACATTAGCATCTCGTGCATCAGCGCCAAGCCGTGGGAGGAAGTGGCGGTGAAGGTACGGGCCCCGACGTACGAGGCACCGATGAGGGCGGACATCGCGGAGTGCTCGCTCTCCATCATCATGAACTTGGCGTCCATCTCTCCCTTCTGCACCATCTCCGCCAGCTTCTCCGAGATGGAGGTCTGCGGGGTGATCGGGTATACGGCGGTCACATCGACCCGAGCCAGCTTGGCCGCCCGGGCCGCCGCGTAGTTAGCGTTCATCATCTCGATCATAGGGTCTCCCTCTCCATCCTGATGGCCCCCCGGGGGCACTCGTTGGAGCAGATCCCGCAGCCCTTGCAGTGATCAAGGTCCACGTGCGGGTAGTCGCCCTCCTTCTCCACTATCATGCTCATGTCTGGGCAGAACTTCCAGCACATGTAGCAGCGAATGCACTTGTCCTCATTGAGGACCGGGCGGATGGTCCTCCAGGTCCCGGTCATGATATCTTCGGTGTGCTGGGACGCGACCGGCTCGGCCGGGAGGTCCTTGTAGGTCTTGTACATCACATCCCCTCCAGTGAACGATAGGCATCCTGGGCGGCGGCCACGTTCTGGTCCCTCTTGGCCGGCACCGATTCCTTGATGCTCTCCAGGATGGAGTCGATGGACACTATGTCGCAGGCCCGGGCGAAGGCACCCAGGATGGCAGTGTTGACGATGGGCGCAGTGGCGCTGCCCAGCCCCCGACGCAGAGCTATGGTGGTCGCATCGATGAGCAGGGTCCGGCGATCGGCGGGTAGGCCGAGCTCATCCAGGGTCATCGAGGTGTTCACTACCAGCGAACCACCCTCCTTCTGTCCCTCCTGGACGTTGACCATCTTCATCAGCCCGTGGTCCAGGACGACCACATGGTCCGGCCCGTAGATGCCGGCATGAATGCGAATGGGGCGGTCGTCGATGCGACAGAACGCCATCACCGGGGCCCCCCTCCTCTCAACACCGAAGAACGGGAAGGCCGAAGCGTACTTACCTTCTTTCATCGCCGCCCTGGCCAGTATCTCGGAGGCGATGACGGCTCCCTGGCCGCCCCGCCCGTGAAAACGTACTTCTAACATGTTGATATACCTCGGCTGCTAGCCAGGGAACGAGTATATAGGATTCCACTTTAATCTTACGGCGCAATTGTTCTAAATGATATACAAGTCCGAGGCGGAAACCAGAAATAGCCTTGGAGGGCATGGGCAAGCATGGACATCGCCAACCTGTCCTTCCGGACGTTTGCCCACGCGACCGAAGACCCCGAGCGGGTGGAGAGGGCGCTGAAGTTCGTCTCGGGGGTCGAGGACGTCACCAGAAGTTCGAGCACTGGCTATCACGGCAACCCGATTCTCGTTTTGGAGGCCAAGGTCACCGACTCCAAGCACATCAAGGCGCTGCTGCGATCCCTCGGCCCGGAGGCGCTGAGGTCCCTGCTCGACAGCCTGGACCGCAGGCTCGATGACGAGTCATTCTTCTATTTCCGCCTGGACAAGCAGGAGGCGTTCCTGGAGAAATTTGTGCTCACTGACGGTGATGATGTCATAGCTGTGCGGGGCAAGGTGAAGTCCTACCCCCAGAACCGCGATAACGCCATGGCCTCGATGCGGCACGTCCTCGAGGTCGAGCTGGCGCGCGCCGCCCGAGTTGACGCTGGAAACACTTGAAACAGGTCGATGGTGGTGCGAACCTCAGGGGACGACGAGAGCACCGGGGACGACGACAAAGGTCGGAGACTCTATTCGGATTTCTTTAGCATTACATTCCCAGATAAAACAAAAAGCATTTAATCACTAGCTTTGCATTCATAAGCAGAGGGGATTCATTCGATTTCTTCCTTGAGCATACCTGCTGAGAAGGCCCATCGGTATATTGATAGGATCGCAGAGGAATTGTTCAGGAAGAGCATGGACAGGGGGCGCATCCCGGACGACGACCTGAGAGCGTTGTACGCCTGTATGGGGGACGTTCTCAGCCAGGCCCTCCTTGGAAAGCGGTTCGTGCCGGTCATGGGGCGGGAGGAGTTCATCAGGATTCTGGAGGAACATCCCTCGACCTATGGTGTCATCGATGAGATCTTCTTCGGCTACTTCTTCATCACGAAGAGGAACCAAGAGATATGCAACCTCCTGAAGGAACATGTGCAGCAATCCTTCGATGCCGTGGTCAGGTCGGAGGATTCAGGCGAGTATTTCAAAGGTCTCACCAAGAGGCTGGTGCAGGAGTTCGGAGGAACAGTCTAAATAAAAAATCAGTCAACAAAGGGCGATCATTTTCTATTTTTAACAATTGTTGTAGCTTTAAGTGACACGAAGAGCTTGATTCATTATCGCGTGACACCGTTCAGCTCTCCTCCTGTCACACCTTGTACTCTTGAACGGCGGACGTGTCATGGTCGATCAACAGAAAGATTGCATAGATGCCCTGCAGATATAAGGATCGAAAGAGTGAATGGCTTACCTATTGTTCTGCGATAATATCACCGAACGGCAGATCTCTATCACTTATCAGGCAGCAAATAAAAAATACTCGTAGGTTCGGAAAAATCCCCAGACTAGCCAGTTACGAACAATGGCGAAAGAGCTGGCAACTCTGTGCTTGGAATTGTCTCGGTACGCCGTCACAGCCCAACCAGAAATAGGAGCGTGGGACATCCCGGTGGTGATGTCTACTTCAATCGGCAATGGTCGAATCGGAAAATGGGAGAGTTTCAGATATGGCTACAATGACCAAAGAGCAAATCAGCTATGTGGAGAAGACGATCGTGGCCTGCAGGGACTGCCGCGATATTTGCGAGGAGACTGTATTCCACGCGATTAGGAACGGGGGGGAGACCGCACAGATGGATGTGTTAGGCGTGCTCATGGACTGTGCTGGAAGCTGCAATCTGAGCGAGAAGATGATGCTTCGAGGCTCTCCCTACCTAAGGCAATTTGCTTCCACGGTGGTTAAGATATGCAGGGCCTGTGCTTCGATGTGCGACACTATCCCGGGGGATGAATATTTCAGCACTTGCGCCCGCAGCGCTAGGCGATGTGCCGACAACCTAGAGCAACTAGCCTGAAGGATGTAATAAGAGGGAACGTGTGAAGGTCGATCCCCTCTTCCCTCCATCCCAACGGGGCGAATTTATCCTGGCGTCAGCCAGTTCGCCTTCCTGGGCGTCGAGATCGAGGGAGCTCGTTGCGCTAGACGGCATTTTTTACGTCCTTTTTTAGAGACGCCGAGGAGTGTTCTATTATCCCAAACCCCACCTCGGTTTCATGAACGGAGTAAAGATGATGCATCATCCCTTTCTGGCCACTCCCTTGAAGAATGTGTAGCAGAACGTACCGCCGGGCTTTGCGGTCCGATATAGGTCCGAGATTCCCTTTTTCCACTCATCCCTTCCGATCATCCCGTTCGATAGCGCCTCCTCCTCAACGCCCTCGACCATGCTCGTGAAGGTCAGCTTTGTAAATCCTTCCACCCATGTTGGCTTACTGTCATCCACATAGACCATTCTGGGCGATATCTCGATATGATCAAAACCCGCCTCGGCCAGCAATGGGAAGAGCTGCCTTCCGATCTTGGGATTTCCTCCGGACATCTCTTGCAACCGTACCAGGCAGTCTATCGCCTTGCATGCCTCCTTGCTCTCCGGGTGGAAGTAAGCCGATCCGTGATCTCCCTCGATGATGGTGATCGTGCCGCCATCGCGGAGGACCCTTTTCAGTTGCTTCAAGGCATCGATCGGATTGCGAAGATGTTCGAGAACAAAGCAGATGAATATGTGGTCGAACGATCCATCGCTAAATGGTAAATCGAAGATATCTGCGACCATAAATTCGACGTTCGTAATTCCTTCGCCTTTCACCCAACACTTGGCTCTCTCAATCGAGCTTACTGAGATGTCCATCGATGTGATTTTGGCGCCAGGGCTGTTCCGGGCAAGGGAGACCGTCTGAGCACCAATGCCGCATCCTGCCTCCAGGACCATGCTCTTCTCTGGATAATGCGTATCATAATGCAATAGGTCGGTAAGTGTCGTCGCTTGATCCCTTAGCCTTTGCGCTTCCCTCTGTGAATAGCCATGAACATATTCTTCTGTCATTGAGAGACCAGGCTCCAAGTTGGAAAAAGGAAGGCCGTTCAAATAATTATAGGGGACCCCCTCGGCAGATACGTCGCTAGCTGTTACCGCCATCCTCGTCTTGCTTTTCTATTTCATCAGATATTGTTGATGTGCAGATCTAATCTCGTTCCGAGAATGTTGATTCTGCCCCGACACATTGAGATACATTGCAGACGCGAGGACCCTGCGCCCTAGTTGAGATCGAGCATGCCTTACACATTTTCTTACGGCCCTATGAGCAATCCACCAATCAAACGAGCGCCATTACCATTGTATCCTGCTCCGGCCTTTGCTTCTTTGGTCCCATATCGTTCATCGTCAGCAATGATTTTATTACCCCGTTCCTCATCCCATCCAGCACGCAGGGGTAGCCAAGCTTGGCCAACGGCGTAGGACTTAGGATCCTATCCTTAGTGGTCCGTGCGTTCAAATCGCACCCCCTGCACTCATTTTCTAAATTCTCCGATTTAGAAATTAGCCAGAGCGAGGCTTACGCAGCGTATCCTGGATGCGCTTGATCTCGAGGTCTTGAATCTCTTCCACGGTCATCTTTCCGCCACTCTTCATGACCTTCACGACCTCACTGGAAGGATTGGTGAACACAAATAAGTTCAAAGTCTTGGACGAACCGTCTCTGAACCTGTGCTTGTAGGTGATAGGCAGCCGTGATGATTGCATGAATTCGCTGATGCTTAGCTCCTGGTCGATGTCCTGTCCATCGAAGGCATGTAGACAGAGCTCCAGAGCATATTTGCCGAAGGCCAGGATGTTTAACTCTGTTTTTCCAAGCATCTTAAGTTCCTCGAGGAAGTGCTCTTCACACCGAGTCGCTGCCTTCCGCCATTCCTTGTTGATATCTCGGTCGCTCTTGGAGGGGACGCATTTCAGTGCGTGGGTCCAATATATCTGCCCATCGGCCGGATCGAACTTGGAAAATATCTGAACAACCTTGGAAAGTGGGTTCGAGCGTTTGAGATCGTCCAAGGGTCCACCTTCTTTCGCCACCTTGGCCAATCTTGCCTCCGCTGCCTCATTGGTTGAAAGCGAACGAAGCCAGAATCCTGGTTCTTGCGATATGATTACATACTTCACTTGGTGGTTCGGACCACGTCGGGAAAAGAGGACTAGCATTTTGTCTTTGTTTCTTGGGCAGCCTCCGCAGGAACCCGATGCCTTTGCCCTGAAATCTTCCCAAGTACTTGTCAACCCGTCAGCCACAAGGCCATATCTAATCAGAGGATAAATTGGTTTCATATTGAAAGCAGCCACCACCTTCCCTATTTTTCTGGCAAATTTCTCAGAAACCTATGCTGGTGTATTTTCGGCCGGGATCAAGAAATATATTCATAGATGTATCCATATATTTATTATCAGGACTTAGGACCCTATCCTTAGGGGTTCGTGCGTTCAAATCGCACTCCCTGCACCGCTTCTGAATAATCTGTCTCAACGATTAACATTGTTAGTATATGCCAAGTATCTGATACAAAGTGCTACTGCGGCTAATGTATCCACCTGGGCAAGAGGCTGTTCGATGCGGTGAGGGAGCTGAAGAGCGCCATTGACAAGGTCGAGTTCAACCGCTACGCCCACCTGCGCACCCAGGCCAACAGCACCCTGATGGTCTTCCCCACATCCGTCCGCGTTCTGGCGAGATAGGACATATCGACTGAAAGAGGCCCTGCACCATGGACAGGGGCGAAGGTATGCCTGATCCATGAGAGCGTCCGGAAGAAAGGCTACCGGGGCTGCTGGGAGTGCAAGGAGAACAAGAACTGCAACACGCTCGCGCCACTCAAGCGGTTCCACGGAAGATATTGGGACACAATCACCAGATGATCCGCCAGTATGGGCCCGGAGAACTGGTCTTACAAGCGGGGCAAGCACTGCCCGTGTCGGTAAGCCCCCAAGAACGTCCGATATCCCGGATAGGTAAACTATCGTAACTGTTTTTAAGGCGCAGCTCGCCTTATCCCAGCGTGGCTAGTAAAAAAGTAAAGTATCTGGTGCCCTTTTTGGTCGCCGCTATATTGTTGGTTGGAACGTTCGCATTACTCTCTCTTCCCCGATCTGAGAAAATGCCACAGGGGGGGAGCATGGTCGACGATTTCAACCAGACCAAAAACGGAACGTTCTCTTTGGCCGATAGTGCCGGGTTCGTGACCACGGCTGGGTCGGCCGACCGGGATTCACTTCTACAAAGGGCCGAGGACCTGGAAATGCTCGGGGCGTTCTCCCAGTCCGGGAGCGAGGTCTCGGGGAAGTTCGTGGCGTTCGACTATGACCATAGCACTGGTTCAATCACCTCCTACAAGGTCTATAACAATCAGGGCCAGGCTACCGTGTTCGAAGCGATGCGGGTGTCTGGTCTGGCTGGGGCGAACGGAGCTCTCAACCTGTCCATGTTCTCGGTCAGTTCCCCGTCGGTGCAGCTTATGGTGCACAACAACCCCTGGGGGACAATCCACTTGGTCGCTGCCAACGAGACCACTGTTACTTTCAGCCTGGCCCAGGGAGCTGATGTAATGGCTATCAACCACCCCGACGTCTGGGGCACCGACCGGACCGCGGTGAACGTTACCCTTTCCGACATTGCCGGCACCCTAGCGGTGATCCACGGCTCGATCGACATCTCCCCGGACCAAGGCAATTTGACGGTCAACATCTCCAAGGGCGGCCAGCTGTTCTTCCGGGCCTACGCGGATTACACCCGCATCAGCCACGGCGGCCAGTGGCTGACCATGGACTACCTGATCCGCGGGGCCATCAGTTCGGAACTTTGGGCCTTGACCTCCAACACCTCGGCCATCTACGATCTGGTCCAGTTCCAGCCCGGGTCACTGTCCCTGGCCTCGGACAAGGTGAACATCTCTGACCTGGAAGTCGGGGTCCCAGCCCACTCCATCCTTTTCGTCCACCTGGATCAAGGCTCCATCGGCCACCTGAACTCGTTCATACCGGTGGGCATGGCCAACGATACGGTGGCCGGGACCAACATCAGGGACGACCTTAAGGCCTGGAGGGATAATAGTACCGAACCAGTGAGGTATATCATCCGCAACGGGGATGTGACCACCACCGCCATTTACGTGCCTGCCGGTGCCTCATCTCCCACGCTGGTCCTCGGCCTGGACCATAAAAGCAGCGATTGATCCCTCACATGGGGCTTGCCAGGTGATCTTTCGGACCCCAAAGCCATCACCCTGGCAGATTAATTGCATAATGCCGTGTTCAATCCGTAGGAGTGAGGTATGCTAATTGCGGAGTAAAAGTGCCAACAACAATGGCAATTTGTCGCCTAAGATGCGCCATCATACATGGGTAGATGGCTAGGACGTTCGACCGCCCAGCACATTATGCACGATGAAACGGGCAGGCGTTGGCCGTAAGACGTTGCGATGTGTAATGCCCGGCTTCGGGTGCATTTCGACAAGGGAACTTTTCTTCAGTGGCACGCGCGTTCAAAGCACAACCCCTGCACCTAATTTCAACCCAGTGAGCGAACCAACAACATTATTTTCAGCTTTCGAACAAGTAACAGAACCAATTTTCAATTTTTCTAACCCTGAAATAATATATACTAATGGCTCGACCTTCGGTATGGGTGATGGAATTAGGAAGTATTTGGCCGAAGGTGTGGGGACTTTCGTTCTTGTGCTTGGTGGAGTTGGCGCCGCTGTTTTGGCCGGTCAATCCTTGGGAGTCTTAGGGATTGCCGCAGCCTTTGGCCTCGCCCTGCTGATCATGGTGTTTTCGATAGGCTACATATCCGGTTGCCATGTGAACCCGGCGGTGACGGTCGGCATCGCCATCGCCCGAGGGATGGGCCTGAAGGACATGGCCGGATACATAATCGCTCAATTGATCGGAGCTACGGTCGCCGCTGCGATCATACTCGTCATCGCCCAGGGAGCACCGGGAGGTTACGATCTCTCGCAAGGTCTTGGCGCAAACGGCTACGGCGATCACTCACCCGAGGGTTACGACCTAATGGCCTGTGCCGTGACCGAGCTGGTCCTATCCTTCGTGTTCATACTGACCATCCTGGCCGTGACCGATCGCCTGGCCCCCAAGGACCTGGCCGGAGTTCCCATCGGCCTTGGACTCGCTCTGGTCAACATGGTCGGGATTCCTATAACCAATTGCTCGGTCAACCCTGCCAGGAGTTTTGGACCAGCTCTCCTGGTCGGAGGATGGGCTATTGAGCAACTGTGGCTTTTCATTATCATGCCGATAGTAGGGGCCATATTGGCTGCAGGCATCTACAGGCTGATGGGAGGCAGGCCTGCAAGAAAGGAAATTACCTGAAGGTCGACGGGAAACGAACGCCAACCGCCGAGTAGGCATCAGACCATGAAAAGATATCGCGACAGCGAGGTGGTGATGCAGCAGCATGCTTGGTCAGGCACCAGGACGATCTTGCTGAGAGATGGAAGCAGTTGAATTGGGCCGGCCACCTATCGAGGGATCGATCAACTTCGCCCAATAGTTTCAGCCTCCTTGATCAAGCTGATAATGGCGCTTCTTTGGAGAATCGTGATAATGGGAAGCTCAAATACGATAGCTGTCTTTTCGCCATTTACCTCGTAAAGAAGAAGAGACCGCACCCCATCTATGACGATGAATATCTCTACGCGGTAGATATCGTCGGTGGTTTGGAGCTTACTAGTGAATAGCCTTGTATAGTTCTCGGAGAAGTCCGTTGCACCCAGATGAGGCTCTACGATCAAAACGCCAGGCAACACTTTTTTGAAAGTGCTGCCGCCCTCGGGGACCATGCATATGACCTTGGCCTTCTCACTGACAGTTTTGAGATCGTTGATCAAGGATCGAAATGCAGAGGTTTTTGTACATAGGACGACTAACTCCGTTTTAACGTCGTCGAACATGGTCCGGATCTGGTCCGTGATGCTCAATTCACCTTTGACATGCCACACCGGGAACGTCTTGTTCCGCGCTTCCAGGCTGAGGTCGTTCAGCTCTTCGGACGCCACATCCATGGATTCCTCCAAGCCCATGCGCAGGATACGCATCAGCCGATCGGGCGAGACCGCACGGTAATGCTTAGGTTTGCCCTGCCATACCTCTACGAAGCCCTTTTGTTCCAACGATTCGAGGATATCATAGATGCGGGGCCGAGGGACGCCGCTAGCCTCGTGTATCTGCCTCGCGGTGCCTTCCCCCAGGCCCACCAGACCGATGTATGTGCGGGCTTCATACTCCCCCATGCCAAGCCTGATCAGTTCAGCAACGGCTCGTCCCATCATTGTAACTATGAAAGTTACAACAACTAAATCCATCTTTCGGGCCCTACCATTTTTTAAGGTACGCGCCTGAAAGGTGCCGGACCTAGTTCGTGGATTAAAAGGAGAGATAACATGCGACAAAAAAAGGATGGGAAATCCCTGAGGGCTGATCTAGACACATTCTACATCAAGCAGCTTGCCGTGCTGGTGATCATCACCACGATCGTGATATCCTTGTTCGGATTGGCCTTCGAAAAGGGGCCAACACAGGACATCCGTGTTGATATCGTCAACTTGGATGAAGCTCAAGGCAACTCATCGACAGCCGCTTTGATCACGAGCATTATGACAGAAGGCACAACTCTCCATATCCAAAACTCATGGGGTCCGGAGGACAATGATCCATTGAACCAATCTCTGGATGATCTGAAGGGGGGGAGCGTTGAGGCGGTCATCGTTTTCGGCCACGGCTTTACTGCCGACATCGTGTCGTGGATGTCCTCCGCACGTAACGGTACGACGGTCCCGCCTTCCGACCTTACTATCTATTCCGATAACTCCAACCCCATAGCCGCCGCCTCTGTACTGGCAGAGGTGCAGCGGTCGACCCAAGCCGCCCTTGTATCTTCGTATCACATTTCTCAACCGATCAAGTTGGTCCCGGACATTGTCTATGGTGAAGGCACCAATATGCGTGACTTCATGGCGCCGGCCATCGCTGGTTTGCTCATCTTCATCCTGACTCTGATGCCGGCCCTCCTGTTCGGGAAGAAGGTGGAGAAAGAGCGTGATCCTGCATCGACCTTAAAAAGTAGGGGAATGATGGTGCTGATGTGGTCGATCACCGGGATGGTCCTGGCCGCGACAGTTTTGACGGTCCTCGCTCTCTTCGGCATACGGATGGCGGGGGATATGACGGCGGCGTTCACCATCTTGTCCTTACTAGCAGTTGCGAGCGCCTCTCTGGGCCAATTGCTTGCTGAGCTCCTGAACGGTAGATCCGCCGCCAATATGGTCGTCTTGCCGCTCTTGCTCTATCCAGCAATTCTGCTGGGTGGGATCATCCTTCCGATCTCAGCCCTGCCGGACTACTTGTTGCCCATATCCTACCTCCTTCCCCTGACCTATGGCATCGAAGGTTCCCGCTTGGTCATGCTGAATGGGTTCGGGTGGGACGGGTGCTGGATGCAGCTATCGGCGCTCTTCGTGTTCTCGGCCATATGTATAGGCCTTTCCCTGCTGATAGGGCAAAGGTCCTCACGAGATCTTCGTGAACCGCACGAGAGCGCTTGAACATTCGACAAACCCTTTTCATTTTCATTTCTCATGTCTCGATCAATGGCTCTCATCTTGTCGGCGATTTGAGCATGCGACCGATACCTGTTGCCTCTTGCTCCACTTCATGATGCTTGGATTCTGCCTGGACAATCTATATGGGCAGTACAGACCTAAGGTTTCAAGAGTGGTGTAAATGCCGAGGGTCATTCATTTTGAGATTCCTGCAGAGAGGCCGGAACGGGCCGTGGAGTTTTACAAGAGAGTATTCGACTGGAAGATCGAGAAGTGGGCCGGCCCCATCGACTATTGGCTTGTGACAACAGGTGAGAGCGGAGAGCCAGGCATTGACGGCGCGATACATGAGAACACACATTTTAAAACCGTCGTCAACACCGTCGCCGTGGATTCCATCGATGAGTGCCTGCAAAAGGTCCAGCAGGCAGGAGGTAAGGTTCTGATACCAAAAGGGGCCGTACCGGGGCTAGGATATGTTGCCTTCGCGGAGGACACAGAGGGAAACGCGTTCGGGATGCTGCAAAGCGATCCCTCCGTCAGATAACTTGGAACGTCGGAGAATTCAAGACCGGCATGATCGCCCAAGAGCGAGCGTGGGTAGATTGTCATTTGCGGCGATATACTGTATTAGCTGGAATCCTTGTCACGGTGATCACCGCAGTCGCTGTCGCCACCGGACTGGCGATCGTCATCTTATATTCAGGAGAGAAAAGAAGGAACCGCCTCTTGATAAGACCGGATCGCCTTTCCGGCCTGAAGACCCCACGATGAGCCGGCTTGGAGTGCAATATCCTCCTAAGATTCATGAAGAAGTTAACCCCCTTCGGCGTGCAAACTAATTATAGTGCGTTCTAGCAGCCCGTTCCGAGGGATTTGATGCCCAGATTTGAGACAAGAGATGGAACGAGCATTTATTACAAGGACTGGGGGAGCGGACAGCCTGTGGTCTTCAGCCACGGTTGGCCATTGAGCTCAGATGCGTTCGAAGATCAGATGTTCTATCTGGCTTCCAACGGATATCGGTGCGTGGCCTATGATCGCCGTGGCCATGGGCGCTCAGACCAACCTTGGGAAGGTAACGATATGGACACCTATGGCGACGATTTATCCGAACTCATCGAACTGCTCAACTTGGAGGACGCGGTGCTCGTTGGCCATTCCACGGGGGGTGGCGAGGTGGCGAGATACATCGGCCGTCACGGCACGGGCCGTGTATCCAAGGCCGTGCTGATCGGTTCCATCACACCCCTCATGCTCAAGACCCCTTCGAACCCGAACGGAACACCGAAGGAAGCGTTCGATACGATGCGCTCCGGAATCGTCGCAGACCGGGGGCAGTTCTTCAAGGACCTCAGCATGCCGTTCTACGGCTACAACCGCCCCGGCGCAAGAGAGTCAGAAGGTGTTAGGGATACGTTCTGGCTGCAAAGCATGATGTGCGGTTTTCCGGCAGCGTACTACTGTGTGAAAGCGTTCTCCGAAACGGACCTCACTGATGACCTCAAGAAGATCGATGTGCCTACCCTAATCCTCCATGGTGACGACGATCAGATCGTGCCCATCAGAGCCTCAGCGATGCTTGCGTCCAAGCTGGTCAAGGACGCGACCCTCAAGATCTATGACGGAGCCCCTCATGGGATGTGCACAACGCACAAGCATCAGGTGAACGAGGATCTGTTGGCGTTCATTGAGGGAAGATTGGTAAAGGAGGAGATGCCGGTCAGAGTTCGATGAGTCTTCTGCTGGACTCCTACAAAACACATTCCATATTCTTACATCGCCCCTCCAAGATCCCTTGGCTGGACTCCCCGATGCTCGGTCGGTGTCGAGCGAGAGGCCCGTCCTATGTTCAACAAGGGTCTCTATGTTTTCTCGCCCTGCATCGAGAGGAAGGCGAAAATACCTCTATGCCTGATAAGGATGCGTGGCTAAGGAAAACGAGATTGTGCTGGAGGAGTTCTTGATCTCCTCTCAGCCATATCCAATGCTGATCTCTCAGGAACAGATATCGAAGACCTATGGGAAGGAAGCTCCAGCCTTTGGTAAGAACAGCTGGCAGTGGCTCTATCGCTTCCCCAACGGCTTAGGGGCAAGCGTCGTCAGGTTTAATCTCAAGGCATGGGAACAGGGGGCTGATCGGTATGATCATGAAGTGACGATCGTCCAGTGGAATGGTGAGCGTTGGACACTCCTTCAGGGAACGGACCGGCGTGTGCTGGAAGCCGATCTTGAAGCATACCTCGGTATGATCCGAGACATTCCGCCGGAAGATACAGAACGTTTTGTCAAGATGCGATGACGGATGCTGTTGGCCATCCCAACAAGGGGTTCGAAGAAATGAACGAAGCATTGAAACGTCGCTGCGAAGAAGAAAGCTAAGATCCTCTCTGCCCACGACGGGAGTTTATCCTGACTCACTCCTCTTCGGAGAGCGATCATTCTTGCTTCTTCGCCCTTTTGGCGTTCTCTTTCGCCTTGAATTTTACTATCCTTCTCACCAGGTCTAGGGGGATCGGGGCGTCATTCGGGAATTGTACCGACCCCTTGCCCTGCTTGTAGTGAGAGAGCTCCTCACTGAACTCGCTGACGCCAGAAGGGGTTGGATAGAAGCCAATGTGGCTCTTGAACGCGGCGAAGTAGGCCAAGGGGCCGTTGAGCTGGAACGCGGGCATCCCATAGCTGATCGTTTCCTGAGCCTCAGGAACCGTTGCCTTTACGGCCTGACGGATCATGACTAATCTCTCCTGGATCTCGGGCGGAAAGGCGGCGATGTACTCGTCGATATCCTTGGGCTTTGCCCTTGAGCGCGCTTCAGCCATTGGCATTATCCTCCATATTGCGATGGAGGTTCGAATTAAAATAGACATCATGGTATGAACGGCCCATTGGGCCGCCTGATTCATTTCAAAATCATCAATAAAAAGTGATGGCAGAGAAAAAAGCAGCTGACGTACGAAGCACTTCTGTCCTGATCACGCAGAATGACAAGTGCCTCCGTATGAGACACGGATGTACGAGGTTATGCTCAGAGGCGCATAAGGGCAGCTGTGGGCAGCATCGCGAGAAAGAACAAGAGGTATGCGTAGTTGGGAATGCCGTCGATCAATGACGCCCTTCCTTCTCTTTCAACGAACAGCGCCAGGGAGAGCGTGCCAAGAGAGAACAGCTCAACGCCTGCGAGAAGAAGCGAATTGCCTGTCCCACCGACCACCGCGCGCGATAGGCAAATGGATGCCAATCCCAATGTTACGAGCACGGAACCGGATACGAACGGAAGGGGACGAAGTATGCTCCTTTCAGATCTACCCTCTTGAACAGGGAGCAGGGACAACAGGGCATCGGTCGTCAGGAATGCACTGCATGCGATCACCAGAGCTTGAAGTGTAAAGACTGTTTCTCCGGAAAATGTATCGAGTCCGATGACCGTGATCGATGTGATTGTATTGATCATCGGTATGAACTGAAGCAGAATTACGACCCCCGAAATGACGATGAACAGGTCGAGGAATTTTTGCTGATTCAAGCCCATATAATTTCCCCGTTTTCAATATTATTTGAAAAGAAATTAAAGGGGTTTGCCTAGGCCGATGATTGGGCGGATATTGCAAAGTGCACCTGGCCAAGGTCGAGCGCATTGTTCGTTGGGACAATTCGTACATTGATTTCATCGCTTGGATTGTCGCTACTAATTGTTATCTGGCTCGATGACCATGTACCAGCCGAGGTCTCGGTAAGTGTTACTGTTACTCCAGAGATTATTATCGTGAAATCGGATAGCTCAATTGTCCCTTGATTAGCTGTTGCTATAACACTTAAGGAGTAAGTTATCTGGGTCCCACTGTGGAAATTGTACGTTGCTGTTGTTGTTATGTCATAGGCGACGTTTGCCTGAAAGAAGCTGGCATCATCCCACTCATTGTTGCTCGGGCTAGCCAGTGATACCTCTTGTGGCCCCTTCGATGCAGTGACCTGGCTTGACCAAGTGAACGCAGCGATCAAAAACGATCCCAAACATACCACACCGAGGATGGTGAGCACGCTCACCCCTCCGATCTTAGTTGCCTTGAAGCCCATATAAACACCTTTCTGTATTTGTAAAATGTTACATTTGATTTACTTTTGTGATTTTTAAATATAAGATAAAGGAATCTGTTTAACAATTCCTTCTTGAGAATAAAAATAAATAACAAATGGGATAGCCATGGGATCCAGCACAGCTAATGGAGGCCGCCTTGGCAGGATGCTTCTCTCTCCTCGTTGCTCGTAATTTCAGAAGTGAGGCTTCTTCGCTTCTCGGATTTGGGTCAATGATCCGGAGTGAGAGAGTATGTGATCTCTCCCATGAGCTGCCGTATTGGCTTGATCAGATAACTCTTGATAAGCTGGGGAATTAACCCTACCTGATGTGAAGTTGGGGAAGTCTACATCGAAAAAAGAAAAGAGGTTTGGGAATGGGACTTAATTACGGGCCGTCAGGGAGACTATGTTGGTGTCCGTGAGCACGGTCGTGATCGTCGCGTTGCCATTCGAGTCGCTGGAGTCAGTCTCGGTGACCACCATCTTATAGGTCATCTTGGTATCCTTACCGATGTAATAATCGGTCACCGTGGTCTTCGAGCCATCGGTCTCCTGTAGACGCCAGTGCTCGACCTGCTTGGTCCCGAAAGAAGTGGATAGGGTCTCGGTCCCAACTAGTGTGCCCTTTGTGTAGTTTTCGTCCACCGCTCCTGAGCCCACATCATCGGTCAGATTGGCGTGGATCGTGTTGCTGTAGCTGTATCCGAATAAGGTATTTGTGTGGTTGAGGGTGATGTCATAACCTGTGGAGGTGACGTTGGAGACGGCCCATCTCATGGTCATATCGAACGACATGGCCGAAGATACAGTGGTCGTCTTGAACTCCATGAAATCTCCATCTTTCGGAGAGTAAGAGTAAGCGTTGCTGCTGGTGTTATCCTTCGTTCCATTGTTGTTATCGTTGCTGTTCGAGTTGCTGGCATTGTTGTTCTGGTCCGAAGCTCCTGAGTCGTTCATCAGGACGAAGGCCCCAGCCGCTGCCACCGCAACGACGATCACGACGATCGCGGCGATGAACATCTTCGGTACGCCCGGTTTTGAGGCTCCTGTTGGTATGTTTGCAGTCATTGTATCAATCAAGATAATTTGAAACAAACATTTATAATCATTCCTAACTGAATTATGTAGGTTTTATTCCTTAATTGATGTATTCCAATTTTTCCAGAAGCCACATACGACATTCGTTTTTTATGATAAGACGAAGGATCATGCTGACAGGCCATAATCGCAGGATCGAGCCATTCCATGACCTCATCCCATAGCTCGGCTCCCTTTTCTGAAGAAATGCTTAATGGCTGTCGATGCCCTGAAGGAGCGTCCCCGAAGTTAGGGGGCGATAGAAAACGATATCCTAAGGTGCGCGTTAGGGATGGTTAACGAAGAGATGGGCTCACGGACCGGCGACCGCAGCGGCAGTCGTCGTCCCGTAAACAGGACCCGTCCTGGATTTCCAGTGGATCAAGGGTGATACAGTGGGCGAGCTGATATTGGCGGCATCGGATGAGGTCCGGCGGATGAACATAGTGTTGCTCGATGAGCCGAGCGAAAAGATGCTCAAGATGAACAAGAGCGTGAGGAAGGAGAAGGAGGTCTCTGAGCGGAGTATTAGGGACGAGGTCGTCATCGAGGTTCCGCCAGGCAAACGGGTGAGGATAGTCATGACCTCAGAGGGCAAGGCCTCCCGGCCCAGCGACTGAGATCGCTAGGCGCCTTGAGATTTCGCGATCACCTCAAGGCCGCCCAGCAAAATCGTTCCAACCTAAGTACGGCATCTTTCGCTCTCGATAAATGAAGAGTCCATATGATCAAGAGCCAGGAGAAAGAACAACGAAGGGGTTTATGTTGCCCTGACCGCTAACCCCTGATATGCCAGAGGGGACAGGGAGTATGACGGGAAGGTGGAGATTGCACCCTCCACGGGGAGCAGGATGGTCGCCGCCTCGGTGTTATTAGTGCCGCTTTCCTCTTGCTCGGCCGCCTGCTTCTTCTCCTCGAACTTCTCCGCTCCACCTACTGCCAGAACGCCCATTATGACGATAGGGGTGAGAATGATGACGAGGACCAACAGAACGTTCTTGTTCATGGGGGGGATGGATGAGCAGTTTCGCATATAAACCTTGTCTAAGATGATACTGGCTACGAGGTCCGAGCCATAGTCGCTCAGAAACAGCGAGTTACTGGGTTGAACGACGTTAATTTCGTTTAACGATGGGTGCAATAGGTGTTATTTTATACCAGATTATGAATTGGAGAGACATACACATGTCTGAACCACATGTGGAAAGTAGCAACAGGTAATAGTATGAACGACAGAAGAGGCGGTTATAGGCGCGACGAGCCCCGTGAGATGCATCCAGCCAAGTGCTCCGACTGTGGAGCAGAGACCCAGGTCCCATTCAAGCCGACTGAGGGAAGGCCGGTGTACTGCAGGGAATGCTACCAGAAGCATAAGCCGGCACGCAGCGAGAGAAGGTTCTAAGCAATAGAACCTGAACTCAGAAACTACTTCCCTCTTTTTCCATCCAGTGTTTTCGGCCCTATGGTGGCAGGCTCCATTACATTCATATCTTGACCTCTCCATGCAAGTGTCTTATACGCACGAGCTTAGTGCCAATCTGCACAGCAGACGCGGAGGGTGTTAATGTCCAAGCTTGAAGAAGCGGCCCTGGTGGCCATGCGCGACGTTCTCGGGCTCCGGCCCGGCGAGGAAGTGGTGATTGCGACCAATTTCGAGGGGGACGCCTTCGACATATCCCGGGCGCTGTTCGATCAGACCAAGGCCCTCGGCGGCAAGCCAGTGATGATCGTCCAGGAGCCGAAGACCATCCTGCAGTTCGCCGAGCATACGGTGCTGGCGGCGATCAGGGAGAACCCTGACATCTTCATCTCCGTTCCGTTCTACAAGACCGGCAAGGACCCATTCGGTCAGAAGATCGGCTACATCGGGCATAACGGCAAGAAGTACGACCACATCCAATACTATATGATGGGTGAGCGCAGGATCCGCTCGTTCTGGTCCCCCTCTTTGACCAGAGATACCTTCGAGCGCTGCGTGGTGGTGGACTACCAGGAAATGCGGGCCAACGCCGCCAAGCTCAAGAGGGTCATCGACGGCGGTAGGAGGGTGCACGTGACCTCGCCGGCAGGCACCGACGTCACCATATCCATCGAGGACCGGTTGGCCTATGCCGATGATGGGGACTTCCGCACTCCGGGGAGCGGCGGCAACGTGCCATGCGGGGAAGTATACATTTCTCCGGTTGTCGGCTCGACCAAGGGGACCATCGTCTATGACGGCACCCTGGACCTCATACCCCACTGCGTGCAGCCAGAGGAGCCCGTCCGGTTGGACTTTGAGAACGGGTTCATCAAGAAGGTCAGCGGGGGGCGGGACGCAGAGGCCCTGCTGGAGGTCATTAGGAGTGGGGAGCGTCGGGCTAGAGAGAACGGCATGGTCGCGGAGGAACGCAATGCCCGCAACATTGGCGAGCTGGGGATCGGGCTCAACTACAGGGCCAAGATGGTCAACAATATGCTAGAGGACGAGAAGGTGGGCAAGACATGCCACTTCGCCATTGGGTTCAACTACGATAACGACGGCCCGGCGATGATTCACCAGGACTGCCTGGTCAAGCTTCCTTCGATATGGGTCGACGATACGCAGATCCTCAAGGACGGCGACATAATCATCTGAAACCCTCCACCCGATCATTTTTATTCTCATTTTTCAGCCAGACAGGAATCGACAGCCACATTGGATGAATGATTCATCATCTTTATATAGTAGTGCATACAGATACCTATGAGGAGAGAAGGGATGAGTAACATAAGAGACATCGTAACGTACGAAACCTTGGCCAAGGCTGTAAAGAACAAGATGGAGGTCACCGAGGATGTGGCCGATGATATCTCGATCAGGGTGCTGAACTATTTCGGGTTTGGCGACGAGATCATCGATAACGCCCTCGATCAGGATGACCGGAGAATGTTCTATTTCCTGCAGGACGTACAGCTCCTGACCACCCACTGGGAAGAGGTTGTTCTGCCTAACGGCCGGACCTGGCGGGTGTTCTACTGGGGACTGAACGTAGAGAAGATTGAGAAGTACGCCGCTCCCACGATCGAGGCCGAGGAGATGGAGATGGGGCTCTACGATTCCCTGCCTGAAGGGATCTGGTCCCGGTCCACGGCCTGAACGGCGGGCCAAACGCCTTTTTTATATTCTTTGTCCATAACGCGATCGATCGGATGGATACCGCCGGAAAGATCATTATCTTAGTAATGGACGGTCTGGGGGACCGGGCGGTCAAGGAGCTGGGTCACCGCACGCCGCTCCAGGCGGCCTCCAAGCCCAACCTGGACTGGTTCGCCCAGAACGGCACCTCGGGATGCATGGATGTCATCGGGCCGGGCATCAGGCCAGGCTCGGATACCTCCCACCTCGCCCTGTTGGGTTACGATCCGCGCCAGGTGTACACTGGCCGGGGACCGTTCGAGGCGGCCGGGGTCGGGCTCGTGGGCAGGGAGGGGGATGTCGCGTTCCGGTGCAACTTTGCCACCGTCGATGCCAGCATGGACGTCCTGGACCGACGGGCCGGTCGGGTAAGGGAACCAGACACTGTCGAGCTGGTCAAGGCCCTCGAGGGTGTGGAGGTTGACGGCATTAAGGTCCTGGTCAGGGAGGGAACCGAACACCGGGCCGTCCTGTTGTTTCAGGGCGATGATTTGGACCCACGGGTCACCGATGCCGACCCCCACGCCGTCGCCAGGGTCCAGCTGTCCCGCCCGCTGGTTCCCGGAGCGGAACGGACGGCGGATGCGGTCAACGCCTTCGTCCGCAGGACTTACGAGATTCTGGACGACCATCCGGTGAACGCGAGGAGGCGGGAGGAAGGACTCCCCCCGGCCAACGCCCTGCTGCCCAGAGGGGGCGGCGTCTTCCCCCACATCGAGCCGTTCGAGAGGAAGTATGGCATGACCGCATCCTGTGTGGCTGGAGTGACCCTAATCAAGGGCATCGCCCGGGTCTGCGGCCTTGAGGTGGTCGACGCGCCAGGCGCCACTGGCGGACTGGATACCAACATGGTGTCCAAGGCCAGGACCGCGCTCCGGGAGCTCGAGCGCAAGGACTTCGTACTGATTAACGTCAAGGCTCCGGACATCGTCTCCCATGACGGCGATGTCATGGCCAAGGTTGAGGTCATCGAGCGCCTGGACGATATGGCTGGGGTGCTGCGCGATGGATTGCCGGAGGGCACGGCCATCGCCCTGTGCGCCGACCACTGCACCCCGGTGGGCAGGATGGACCATTCCGGGGACCCTGTCCCGCTGACCATATGCTCCGAGACGTCGGTCAGGGACGGCGTCCAGAGCTACGACGAAGTGTCCTGTGCATCTGGGGGCCTGGGGCGCATTAGAGGAGTGGATCTCCTACCGATACTGGTGGACAAAGTGGATCGGTCGGAGAAGTTCGGGGCGTGACGATGAGATATAAGTACTGTCCGAAGTGCGATATTGCACGGCCGAGGACGCTGATGATGGATGATCGGTGCGAGGCGTGTCGGGACGAGGCCATCACCATCAAGGTTCACCGGTCCGTCTATGGCAGGGCTATGTACCTGACCAGCGGCATGGCGCTGGCGCTCATCCTCCTGCTGCTGGCGCACCGCGACTATAATGCCGGCTTCGCCTCATTCATCTCTGGAATGGACGGGACGCCGTACATCGGCCTGGTGTTCGGATTGATCGTCGTGTCTTTCGTGTTCTCCTACCTTGACCTCGGTCGCACCAACCGGGAGGCCCGTCAGATCATCGAGGAGCGCAAAGGACGCCTTCATGAGTGATTCCACACCTCGAGCCGGTATTCGATGAAGGAGCCGTTGAACGGCGCCCGGACGACAGAGCAGCGCACGGTATCATCGGGCACCGTGTCGGTCCCGTACGACCAGGACCGCTCGCCGTAAATCACCGACCAGCGCCACTCCTTCCCTATCAGTAATAGCTCCAGGACGGACGAAATCTCTTCCTCGTGGTCTTTCGGCCCCACGACCTCGAGCTTGAAGAGGTCCTGCACCGAACATGGGTTCCCCATGGAGTCGTCGACCGTGGACCTCAAGAGGGCGGTGTGCACGGCGTCGACCCTATGGTCCCTACGGCCATCGTCGTGAGACACACCAATGGCGGAGAGCAGGGAAACGGAGACCAGGGAGGCGATGGCTAGGAAGATGAGGGCATCGAACAGCCCGGCCAGGGCGCGGCGGTCTCTCCTCATCGCCACACCCACACCGTCAGCAGACCAGCCCCGACCTCGCCGCCTCGCTCCACGAGGTTGATCGGCTCGCTCCGTGCGCTCCGTTCTCCAGTGAGGGGAGCATCGTCACGGAAAAGCGTCGTGGTGGATCCGTCGGGAAGGGTGAGCATTACGGCGAGGCCTCCATCCCATGCTCCCCGGAGCGACGACCAATCGGCACGCTCCAGCTTGCGATGGTCCAGCATGTGGTCGTTGGTAGCCAGAGTACGGTTGCTTAGAATCGAAGCAAGAACGTCCTGGCAGGTGCCGTCGAGGGCGTCTTCCTCTCGCCCGTCGACGGCAAGGAAAGTGAAGGAGCAAGTGAGGAGGACGATTCCCGAGGTGACAATCATCATGGCCATGATGGCCTCGTAGAAACCGCCCATCCCCCGCCGGTCACCTGCCGGGCGATGAGCTTTCCGGGATAGGGCATCGCCTCCAGGTCCACCTCCGATTTCGAGCATCACTTCGCTCCTTAACCTATGCCCGGGGCATCAGGGCTGCGGCTACAGTTAGCCTCCTACTGCACCCCTCGCAGGTAATGGCCAGCGGTTATGGACCCGACCCGGCGCTTGATCCGGTCCTTGGACCTGAGGTCTCGGCGGTGGAACGCCTTGGCCACCAGCGAGCACAGGTCGGCGGGGCGCTGCCTCAGGTCGATGCCGTAGGAGTCAATGCCCATGCGGTCCAGTTCGCCCAGGAAGTCCAGGAGGAAGAGGTCCGAGGAGTTGAGGATGTGAGCGTAGCCGCAATGGTCGCGGAACACCGGGAACCGTGCCCCTCGCTCATCGATAAGCGTGCCCTCTGATAGTGAGGGATCGCGAGTAACCATGAGTTCCACCCGTCCGAAGACCATGACCTCCAGCCGGCCGCGGTGGTGCGCGGTTAGATCCTTCAGGTCGTCCCTGGAAAGCTCTACTGAAAGGGTGCTCTGGTACAGCTCCGGCTTGCTCAGGGAGTTGAAGACATTCATGAAGTACGAGCCATACAGGCGGCGGTCGGGGAAGGCAAAAGCCTGCCCTGGGGAGCTGACCATCAGCGGTACAGAGGGCATGGGGGGGACCTTCATGGTCACCCGAGGCAGGTTGGCCACGATCTCCACCCCCGAGGCTCGGCACCGCTCGATCGCCTCCTCCAGGTGAGGGCCGGCATCGAAGTACACCCTCCCCGCGCATGGCAGGACCGCCTCCAGCGATGGAATCGATGAGATGTAGAATGAGAGCTCCCCCTGGCGCGGAGGTCGTTCCACCGTCGGGAGGTCAAGATGGGTGCGGCGCCGTTTGACCTGGGAATCAGAAATGGGGATCGCGGAGATCTCCCTCTCGATGGCCGGGAACTCCCGGTCCTTGGTCTTGTAGGCGGCGTACTCGCCTAATTCCAGCCGGAAGGGGGAGGCGACAACGGTCTGGTCGCCCTCCCGGCGGGGAGCACGGACCTCGAAGCCTCCGATCTTCTCTCCGTCGCGGTAGAAAGTGATGCCATCCCCCTCCTGCATGGCGCCGTGGACCCTGACCGTGCGGCCCTCGGAACGTGCGGTCCCCAGGGGCAGCCCCCGGGATTCTGGGTAAGAGCGCTGCATAACCTTGTCCGTCAACAGGTATCCCGAGCTGAATCCTCTGTTGAAGGCTACGGAGAGCAGTTCCCTTTCGCGCGGAGTGATCAGTTCCTCTTCGCCTCGGGATGCGCGCTCCACCGCCGCCTTGTATACCTTGGACGCCAGGTAGACATAGGTAGGGGAGCGCAGCCGACCCTCGATCTTGACCGCCTCCACACCCATCCGCATCAGTGCGGGAAGAGCGTCCACCGAGAACAGGTCGGCGGTGGACAGCAGGTATGCCGTCTCCTTCCCCAGGGTGTAGCGCTTCCGGCAGGGCTGAGCACACATTCCCCGGTTACCCGAGCGGCCCCCCAGCACCGAGGAGAAGAGGCATTGGCCTGAGAAGGCGTAGCACAGCGCCCCGTGGATGAACACCTCGATCCCGATGTTGCTCGCGCTTCGTACCCTCTCCACTTCTTCGAGGCCAAGCTCCCGGGCCAGTATGGCCCTCTTCATCCCCATGCTCTCCGCCCACCGGGCATCCTCAGGAGAGTGGATCCCCATCTGGGTCGAGGCGTGCACCGGCATTCCGTAATTGTCCAGAATGAGTCGGGCAAGGCCGCGGTCCTGCACGATGACCGCATCCACTCCGATGCGGTCCAGCACATCGAGGTAGTCGTAGGCCAAGGGGAGCTCCCGCTCCTTGATCAGCACGTTCACCGTCACGTACACCTTGACCCCGCGGGAGTGGGCCAGCCTAACCGCTCCGGCTAGTTCCGGGTCGGAGAAGTTTTGAGCGAAGCGCCGGGCCCCGAACAGCTTGCCGCCGAGGTAGATAGCATCGGCACCGCCGGCCAGGGCGGCCTTGAACGACTCTTTGGACCCGGCGGGGGCGAGCACTTCCATGCATTTGCAATACGGTGGGTCCGATATAACCTCTATTGCGATCGATCATGGGGCGATAACCTCATCGTCGGAATAGCATTCCCACGAGCCACCAGGGGGCCACCGTAGCATCATTGTAGCATCAACAAGGATGACCTCATCCGCCGTGGGAGGAGCGGGACCATGAGGATCGATCTTTTCTCGAAAAGAGCTAGGAGCCGCCCCCCGGAGAGAAAACCGATGCATCCGACCTGCGCCGGGCACCGGGAACGGGGCGTTCTCGTCGTCGACTGCCACGGATGCCGTCAGAAGCAGGACCTGACCGACCAGCGGTGCTTAAAGGGCATCATCAGGCTGATGTCCGCCGAGGCCTCCGGCATCCACGGGGTCATGCTCTGCCGGGACTGGGAGGTCGTGTATGACCAGGAATGTGTCGACGTCCTCTCTGGACTGGGAGACATTGCTAGGTTCGCCAACGGCATAAGCTTCCAGCAACCGTTCGAGGACTGTTCCTCCTGCCTCTCCAATCCCCGCACGGTCATCTCGCGGGTCGTGGACTGCCTCCCCCAGGCCGCTCCCGAGCTCGATACCAGGTACACCCGCCCATCCGGCGGCCACGGGCGGGCCTGCGAGCAATGCGTCCGTTCCATGCGCTCCAACCTCGACCATGCCAAGCTCCTGCTCGAACAGGCCGGGATCGTGATCAACAAGGCCGCCTACCGAGTGGTGAGGTCCGATGAACACTAGGGTCCTGGTCCGAGCCCCCCGTCCCACTTCCGATCCCGGTGACCCTGTAGGACGAGCACTGGCCATGCTGTTCCGGGAGCGAGCGATTCGGCGTCCGGGGTTCTCGGGGTGCTGGATCGGAACCTCCCTGCCCTCTGGGAGCAGGGCGGTGGAGACCTACGAGATCGCCGGGGCCAGGGTCACGATCGCCTCCACCGGCGACGGGACCGGCATGCTGTACCACGTCACGCCTTGGGAGTACGGCCTCCCTGACAGCTGGGTATCCGGCCTGTCCAAGGCTATCCAGCGCATCTCCTTCCTCCCCCCACCCTCGCTCAGCATATCCATGGACGAACTGCGATCCCATGTCACCTCCAGCTCCGCCCGCCTCCTCCGCAACCTGAGTACGGGAGGTGGCCTCGACCTCGGAGGCAACATCGAGGAGCGGGAGAAGATGATCGCCAGGCTGTCCGATATCGTGGCCCGCTACACCGTTGGCCTCGGCCTGTTCGAGATCCTCCTCGCCGACGACCGGATCGAGGACGTCTACGTCGACGCGCCGTCCGAGGACAATCCCGTGCATGTCACCGTCAACGGCATATCCGGGGTCAACGCGGTTTGCCGGTGCCTGACCAACATAACCGTTTCCGAGGGTGAGGTCGCCAAGCTGGCCTCCCGGCTTAGACAGTCGAGCGGCCGACCGTTCTCCGAGGCCTACCCTGTCATGGAGACCGATATCGAGGGACAGGAGTCCAGGGCCACCATCATCGGACCGCCCCTATCCCCCGGAGGGACGGCAGTCGCCCTACGAAGGCACTCGAGGACCCCGTGGACCCTGCTGAAGCTCGCCGCCAACGGGTCTATGGACGCCGGGACCGCCGGCCTCCTCTCCTTCCTCATGGACGGACGTAGTACCATGCTCATCTGCGGCGCCCGAGGGGCCGGCAAATCGTCCCTGCTCTCGGCCATGATGTTTGAGTTCCCCCTCTCCCAGCGCATCCTGGCGATCGAGGATACCTTGGAGCTTCCCATCCGCCGCATGCAGTCCTTGGGCTACAAGGTCCAGTCACTCTTCGTAGAAACACGGATGGACCAGAGCAACGAGGAAGCGGCCGACCAGGCGTTGAGGGTATCGCTTCGTCTCGGCGAATCGGCCATCGTGCTGGGCGAGGTGCGCGGTAGGGAGGCCCAGACCCTCTATCAGAGTATGCGGGCGGGCAGAGCCGGCTCGTCGGTCCTGGGCACCATCCACGGCGACTCCGCCAGCTCGGTTTATGACCGAGTGGTCCATGATATGGGTATACCCAAGGAGGCTTTCCTGGCCACCGATGTGGTGCTCACCATGGGTCTCTCCCGCCCGGGTGGGGGGTCCCGCCCCGTCCGCCGGCTCATCGAGGTCGCGGAGTGCCGGGAGGAGGATGGCTGCGTGACCTTCAACCAGCTCCTGCGGCCAGGGTCCTTTACTGAGGGCATAGTCACCTCCCGGATGGTGGCCCGCATCGCTGGGTCCTGGGGCATTACCCTGACCGAGGCGGCGGCGAACATCCAGGCTCGGTCCGACATGCGGCAGGCATTGCTGGATGCCGCGGCCGACCGAGGCGTGCAGTACCTAGAGCCGGAATGGGTGTGCCGGTGCAACGAGTACCTATGGAACAGGCTGGACGCCGGAGATAGGGACTATGAAAGAATCGCGGCAGATTTCCGATTGTCCGTCCAGGGTAGGTAGGTCTATGTCCTGGAACGAGGTGCTGTTCGCTCGTCTGCCTGGATTTCTGCCTGAAGTAGGGGTACCTCCTTGGTTCGACCGGACGATGCGCCCCCACCGGACCACGGTGGGCGAGCGATGGATGCTGCGCAACGAGGTCGATGAAGGCACCCTGAGCAAGGGGGCATGGAACCTGATGCTCGCATCCTCCCTTCTTTCCGTTTCCGTTCTGGCCATGGCTGTCCTAGCGCTCGGCGTTGGCATCCTGATCTACGGGATCATCCCTACCCTGCTAGTGCCCATCATAGCCTCGTCCCTTTACCTCAACACTCCCAACACCATGGGGCAGGGAGAGGAACGCAGGATGCTGGGGGAGGCGCCCGCGATTATAGGATGCATGACCATGAGCATGCAGGTCAGCCCCTCCCTGGAGCGGGGGGTGACCTTCGCCTCCGAACGCGGCGATGGAGCCTTGCCCGCCCGCCTCCGGGAGGCGATGTGGTCGAACCTCGCCCGTAATAGCGGTTCGCTGTCCGAGGCGATCGACGACCTGTGCTCCTCCCTGTCTGAGTCCAACTCCTCGCTGAAGCAGTCCTTGCACCTGGTCATCTCGGCGACCTGCGAGCGCACCAAGCAAGGCATGGACCGTCTGCTGGACAAGGCCAACACGGTCGCCCTGGGAGGGGTGCGGGACGCGGTTGATTCATACGCCGCCTCCCTGTCGATGCCGACGATGGTCCTCTTTTCCCTCGGGACACTGCTCCCGATCATGCTGTTCTCCATACTGCCATTGCTCTCACTCGGCACTTCAATGGGTGCGGCGACCGGGGAACAAGCGATCCCCCTCCCCTACCTGGCCTTCCTCCTCTTGTTCATCATACCTGTGTCAGCGATGAGCTATGCCTGGACCATCCTTACAAGGAACCCCCTGGGGCTAGTGAGAAGGGATGCGGAGGATATCCGGTCGCTGTTCTCCCTCCCCCTCGTGGCCCTGTGGGGCGCCGCGGTATTGGCCGCCTCCTTGACTGACCTGGGGGAACTGAGACCTTACGCCATCGCGGGGGCCGCAATCCTCACCCCTTGTGCCTTCCTGGGATGGAAGCTTAGGGACCATATTTCCTCGCGCCGGCGGAGGAAGCAATTGGAGAAGGAGGCGACCTCGGCGCTGTTCCAGATCGGGAATCGCATGGTGTCGGGGACGACTTTCGAACGTGCCCTGCACGACGCGGCGACGGGACAGGATGGGACGCCATTCCAGGTTTTCGCCCGCTCCCTGCTCTATCGCTCCCGATTGTACGGGAGGCCCCTGGACGAAATGATCGTGGAAGAGGGCAGCCTGCGCGCCGCCTCCCGAGTGGTCGAGAACGCCTATGTGACGGTAGCGCAATGCGCCGCCCGCGACCCCCGCTACGCCGGCCAGATCGCCCTCAATCTTGCTCATATGCTCTCCGATCTCGGCTCATGCCAGGGGAAGATCGAAGAGAAACTCCAAGGCGTGGTTGAGATGATGCGCACCACGAGCATGGTCTTCGCCCCCATCGTGCTGGGGGTCACCGGCGCGTTGTTCGCACTGATCGGGTCCCAGACCTCGGTGGGAGAAGGCATGGCCGACGATGTTGCCTTGATCACCGGAATCTACATCGGCGAACTGTCCCTGCTGGTCTCGTTCTTTACCGTCCTAGTCATGGGAGATCGGAGCTGGAGGGGGATCGTCCACGCCTATGCCACCAGGACCCCGGTGGCGTTCGTGGTGTTCGCCGCCGTGTCCTTCATCTGCCGAACGGGGTTGAACTCCCTGATGTAACCGTCCACAGCTCATCGTCCCGCATGGAGTACAGTCGCATGGCCATCTCCTCTTCGTTGTGATGATCGCACCGGGTATTGATCTCTGCCACCACCTCGGACCGGGCGGTCATCTCCAGGTGCCCGGTCTTGCCGTCGGAGAACTCGACCCTGGCCTCGCCCTCCTCCAGCACCATGATGTTGTTCTTACCCAGCGTGCAGCAGGAGGACATTTGGACCCCGTCGGAGAGACAGGACAGCGGCCTCTTGGTGCCGCTGTGGACCCGCGCGTAGATGCGCTCGGGGAACTGGCGGCGGGCGGTCAGACCCATACGGTAACCGAGAACGGCATAGGGGCCAAGATGTCCGTGGAATCTCTTGAGAGCGACCATTTCATCAGGGAGGGCAATCATCGCTGCACGAGAGCCGTCGATGGTATTTTTCCTTTGCCTAGCCGAAGAGAATGGGGAAACGATTATCCCCGGACGGTCGATGGGGGAGCGTGAAGAGGGATCCCATGTTCAGGGCCAAGCGTGCCGCTCTGATGCTCTTCGCCGTTTGGCTCGTCCTGGTCTTCCTGGCACCTTTCACCCTGCCCGCTGGGAGCGTCACCGACCTCAGCGGGCGGGCGAACGCCATAGACAACTACGATCAAGTGGAGAAAATGAACCCGCTGGCCGCCGGAGTCTATCTGTTCGGAGATATCAACTGCCATCAGCTGGCGGAGCGGTCGTTCTACCTCCATGGGAACCAAATGCCGTTCTGCGCCAGGGACGTGGGCATCTTCATCGGACTGGTCGTGGGGATGTTGGTGGCACTGGTGTTCTCACCCCGCTTCTCCTGGCCAGTGCTGGCGGTCCTGATTCTCCCCATCCTGATGGACGGAGGGGTGCAGCTCACGGGAGTGTACGAATCGAACAACCTGCTCAGGCTCGCCACCGGAGCACTCGGAGGCATCGGGGCGTCCTATTTCCTGGGACATTTCTCGGACTGGCTCCAGAGCGGGGGACTTAACAAAAGATGATAAGAATAGTGAGACAGGCAGGCACGGGAAGTCCTGACGCGAGGCCATCCATATTTCCGTTTTGGAGCACACGAGTCAAGTAGTGGTGCGTGTACAGGAATGGTCTTATACGCTACCTGTCCCGACAATGTGACCTATTTCACGCGATTTAAACCTATTGCAAAAAAAATCGCTTCTGCGACACGCTGGCTAAGGCCCGTTAATCTCCCCTCCGAGGCCTCGTCCGCGGTGCGTCCTTCTCGATTTCGTAATTGAAGCTAGGAGAGCTCGCGGTTCAGTACGAATAGAGTAATTTTTTTATGCTATACAATATTCGATGGCGCTTGTTTTTTCTATTATGATGTTTCTCGTTATTCTTCACAGAAGGCCGCGGCCCTTGGACCATCGGACGGCCACCGGACCGGTCGATCGTTCATATAGACGTGGGCGTCACGGGAAAGGCGAGCGTTCCGCACAATCAGCATGTCGGCAGGTAGGGAAGTATGGAGCTCTCTGAGAGAAGGGAGTGGGCGAACAACGAGCTGACAAGAGCGAAGCTGCTGATGTCCGTTCGGAAGGCCAACGACGCCGAGGAGGCGTTGTACCAGGCGGAGACTGCGTTCAGGGACCTGGGTGATAACGAGATGCTCAGCGAGGTCCTGATCACCAGAAGCCAGATCCGCCTTTGCCAGGGACAACCTCCCCAAGCCCTCGCCTACATCGATGCGGCCTTCGACCTGCTGCAGGGAAAAGAGAACCCTTCCAAGAAGGGTCAGCTGCTGTTCTACCGGGGGCTCGCTTACCTGGCCATGGGGCGGGAGGAGGAAGCCCACCGGGACCTTGAGGAGTTCGTGGCCCTGTCCGAGGTCCTCGACGACAGCCACAGTCAGTTCTTGGGACACTTCTACCACGCCCTGGTCTACGAGCGGCATGGGGAGCCTTGCATGGCCACCGCCGAGCTGGAGATGGGGAAAGACGTCGTTCCCCACCATAATCCCACTCGAAAGGGCCGCATGGACGCTTTCCTGGCCCACCTGTGGCTGCGCCGGGGGGAGCTGGGAGAGGCCAGGGACCTCGAGAGCGAGACCCTGAGGCTCATCAGCGGGGACATTGAAAGCGCGAGGCCGGCCAACCTGGGGATGGCTTTCCTGATTAGAGCGGAGATATTGGCCATAAACTCGGAGTGGGAGGAGAGCAGGGAGACGTTTCAGAGAGCAATAGAGGTATTCAGGGTTACGCGGTACGGGGTGTACTACGAGGCTCTGGCCCACTCCTGGTACGGTGAGACCCTGATCAGTGCTGGGCAGGTGGACGTTGGATGTCGCGCCCTGGCCCATGCTCGCGCCGTATACAAGAAATTGTCCAACGAGACCCAGGTGAAGCGGATAGACGCCCGCATGGCCGATCTAGGAAGCAGACCGTCCTGCGCCCCGGAAAAAGCATGAGCCGGCGATCACAACGAGGGGGCCTGGAGTTCCCTGACCTTGTTCAGGATGATGTCGTAGTCCGGTTGGAAATGGGTGTCCGCCGCGACCCACTTATAGGTTACGATCCCCTCGGCATCGACGATGAAGATGGCCCGGCCCGAGTATCCCTTGAGCAGGCTTTTCTCGGGGCTCATCACGTCGTACAGCTTGGAGACAGCGGCATCGGTGTCACAGAGCAGCGGTATGTCCATATCCATCTTCTCCTTCCAGGAACGGTGGCTCCTTGTGCTGTTGACGCTTATGCCTAGCAGCCTGACTCCCGCCGCTGTAAACTCGGGAAGCATCTCCTTGAACCGCTTGAACTCCAGAGTGCAGGTGATGCCAAAGTCGGTGGGATAGAATATGAGCATCATGGGGCTTCTCTTCAGCTCTTCGTACAGGCATACAATGGTCTCTGAAGCTTCTGGCAGGCAGAAATCAGGGGCTTTCTCTCCCTCCTTGGGGCCGTCGTCGGTCATCTCGCTATCGATTCCGGTCAGGTAAAATAAACCTTGTTAGTATTTGTCAGAGTTGCCCGATCGATGAGGCGCAAGAGCCGATCTCTTGGCCGAGACCCATGCCGATAGAGCGTTTTATTGTCCTTTTTGAGATATCCGGAATGGTAAAAATGTCGACGGATCAATCCATCCAGATGACGATATTAAGCAAGTTTTATATACGCCCGTCATCATTGGAGAAATCAGAAAGTTTAAAATCCATCTTTTAACCGATTTTATGGGTTGATGGTCATGGCTGATAATCAATTGAAGACGGGAACTACCACCATCGGAATCGTATACAAGGATGGTGTCGTGATAGCGACTGAGCACCGGGCCACCATGGGCAACCTAATCGCCCACAAGGATGTTCGCAAGCTCTTCAAAATCGATGACAACCTGGGACTGACCGTCGCCGGTCTGGTCGGTGACGCCCAACTTCTCGCCCGGTACATCAAGGCAGAGGTCGAGCTGTACAAGCTCAAGAAGGGCACTCCCATGTCCGTCAAGTCCGCCGCGACGCTCCTTTCCAACATAATGAGGGGAGGCGGCGGCTCCTACGGCTACTATTACGTCGGCCTGATCATGGGTGGCCTGGACTCCACCGGCGGCCACGTGTACTCGCTCGATGCCGCGGGTGGTTCCATCAGGGACGAGTTCGTGTCGGTCGGGTCCGGCTCGGTCTTCGCCTACGGCGTCCTTGAGGACCACTATAAGTTGGGCATGTCCGAGGACGAGGCTATCGACCTCGCCATCAGGGCGCTCAACGCGGCCATGAGGCGGGACTCCGCCAGCGGCGACGGCTACGCGGTCGCTGTCATCAACAAGGACGGCTTCAAGGAGCTCACCGATGATGAGTCTTTGGAGCGGGCCAAGGAGATGCAGCTGCTGATCGGCTACGCCAAACACCTCTAAACACCTTCCCAATCCTCGTTTATATTATCATCAAACACAACAGCTGGAATATTGTATGAGCGCAGAGAGAGTTCTAGAGGATGCAAGGGAACAGATCCGGAAGATCGCCCCATCCGACGTCAACATAACGGCCATCGAGTTCGAGGGCCCTGTCGTTGTCATCTACACCAAGGACATGGAGAAGTTCGCCTCCAACAACGACATCGTGAGACAGCTGGCCCAAGGGCTCAGGCGGAGGGTGGCCATCCGGCCCGATCCTTCCACCCTCGCCGACCCATCCGTCGTGGAGAAGAAGATCCGCGAGATCATTCCAACGGAGGCCCAGATCACCGATATCTATTTCGAGGACGACACGGGAGAAGTTACCATCGAGGCCATCGCCCCCGGGCTCGTCATCGGCAAGCACGGAAGCATCCTCAACGAGATCAAGAAGGAGGTGGGCTGGGCACCCAAGGTCGTTCGCGCGCCGCCCCTCTCCTCCAAGACAGTCTCCGACATCCGTAACTACCTCCGGCAGATCTCGGACGAGCGGAAGAGCTTCTTAAAGAAGGTCGGGAGGAGGCTCGCCAGGCCGCGTTTGGAGGGCGAATCGTGGGTGCGCATGACCGCACTGGGCGGCTATCGCGAGGTCGGTCGCAGCGCCACCCTCCTGAGCACAAGGGAGAGCAAGGTGCTCATCGACTGCGGAGTGGACCCTTCGGACAAGGAGGGCGCCACGCCCTACTTTAACGCCCCAGAGATTCAGCCGCTGGAGAACCTCGATGCGGTGGTCATCACCCACGCTCACCTGGATCACTGCGCCCTCCTGCCGGCGCTGTACAAATACGGTTACGACGGCCCCATCTACTGCACCCCGCCCACCCGGGACCTCATGTCGCTCATGCAGCTGGACTACATCAAGGTGTCCTTCGGCGAGGGCAAGCGGGCTCCATACGAGTCCTCGCATGTCCGTGAGATGGTAGCCCACTGTATTCCGCTGAAGTACGGGGAGACCACCGACATCGCGCCGGACATCAGGCTCACCTTCCAGAACGCCGGCCACATCCTTGGCTCGGCGGTCTGCCACTTCCATGTCGGCGACGGGCTGTACAACGTGGCCTTCACCGGAGACATGAAGTTCGAGAGAACCTGGCTGTTCAACCCCACTGCTAATAAGTTTCCTCGCCTGGAGACCTTGGTCATCGAGTCCACCTATGGCGGATATCGGGATATCCAGCCCTCCCGGGTGGACGCCGGCAACGCCCTCAAGGCGGTCGTGGAAAGGACTCTCGCCCGTCAGGGAAAGGTCCTCGTCCCGGTGTTTGCGGTGGGCCGGTCCCAGGAGGTCATGCTCGTTCTCGAAGAGCTAATGAGGACGGGAAAGCTGCCGAACACCCCCGTATACCTGGACGGTATGATCTGGGAGGCGACCGCAATCCACACCGCGTATCCCGAGTACCTCAACTCGCAGCTGCGTACCCAGATATTCCAGATGGGGCAGAACCCCTTCCTGTCGCCCATCTTCAAGAGGGTGGAGACCTCGGACATGAGGGAACGCATCTGCAATGACGTGGAACCGTGCATCGTGCTCGCCACCGGCGGCATGATGAACGGGGGCCCGGTGCTGGAATACCTGAAGTCATGGGCGGACGAGCCCAAGAACTCCCTGGTGTTCGTCGGGTACCAGGCCGAGGGCACTCTGGGCAGCAAGATCCAGAAGGGGTGGAACGAGCTGCAGCTCAGCGAAAGGGGCAAGCCCATCACCGTCAAGATCAAGCTCAACGTGGAGAACGCCGAGGGGTTCTCAGGACATAGCGATCGCCGCCAGTTGATGGCGTACATCGCTTCGCTGGACCCCAAGCCGGAGAGGATCATCATCGGCCACGGCGATGAGCACAAGTGCTCCGACCTGGCCTCGTCAATCTACAAGAAGTTCAATGTGGAGACGAGGGCGCCGATGAACCTTGAGACCATTCGGATGAAGTAGGTCCCATAGGCCTCGCCGGCGTTTCCTTCCGGGACTTCAGGGATGAGGGCCTGGAGTGGATGCTGCTGGCGATGGTAGCCGGCGCCCGCGCCACGATAGCGCCCGAGCAGAGGACGAAGACCGACGACCGAGTGATGTTGAGTGGGGCAGGGGGCAAATGAGAGGTGGCTCAACTTCAGCGGCTGGACAGGGGCGGGCTCGGCTCTACGAGCATATAGGTAGAGAGGTCGTGCATGGCCCTGTGCAAGCGGCCGTGATGGCTCGGACCGATCGGCGGTCACTCGTCGAGGCCGGGGATCCTCAGCTCGGATTCATCCGCTCCGAGTACCAGCACCCGACTGTCCTTTCTTTCCTTTAAAATGCTGACCCCCAGCCGCTCGCCGAGCTTGGTGGAGAATTCCCTGATCTCGGTATGAGAGGGCATGTTAGCCATGCTCATGCGGCGCCGTGAATCGCCGACGAAGACGTAGCCCTTGGGCTCGATGAAGGTAGGGTCGGCGATGGAGTCGAGGTGGGCGTACTCGTCCTCCCATCCGATGTTCCACTCCTTGACCAGGGTGTGCCGGATGACCGTCCGCGTATCGAGCGAGGGGAATAGCTCCAGGGTGCGCATGAGCTTCTGCCACCCATCGGGGATGCGGGGCACGCAAAGCCGCTTATACACCTCGGGGTTGGGGGCCGCCACCGTCACATACAGCTGGGTGGGCAGGGGATCGAGCTTCTCCAGGACCTCTGGGAGGGTGCCGTTGGTCACCAGGAAGGTGGTCATCCCGCGCCGGTGGCATAGGGCGATGAGATCGCCGAGGTAGGGGTACATCGTCGGCTCCCCGGAGAGGGATATGGCAACCTGTTTGGGCTCCCGCGCCTCGTTCCACATCTCCTTCTTACATCTTGGATCGCCCCCGAAACCAGAGACCAGCTTGCGCTGCTCGGCGATACATGCATCCAGGACCTCTTCCGGCTCCCTCCAGTCCTCCTCCTTGCGGTCGAAGCCCTGCACCCGCCAGCAGAAGAGGCAGTTATGGGTGCACTGGTCGACCACCGGGGTCATCTGGAGGCAGCGGTGCGATCGGATGCCGTAGAACTCCTGCTTATAGCAAGGGCGGTCCTTGAGCAGCGACTGTTGCATCCAGTGGCACAGCTTGACCGCAGCATGTCCGCCATGCATCTTGTACTGCTGCTTCTCTCTCGTCCTGTTCAGATCGGTGGTCATGGGGCCTCAGAATAGCGTCCGCTGGGAGGGGGACGGCTGGGGCTTGGGCATGGTCGTCAGCGGCTCGTCCAGTGCATCGATGGCTTTCTTGCGGTCGATGGCCTTCTCCATCCGCTGGTCCTTCGCCTCCAGCACCTTCTTGATGCTTGACATGACGTGCTTGACCGCGTTGGAGTCGATCTTATCCTCCAGGATGAATGCCACTTCCTCGTCCTCCAGCTGCAGGTCGATCGCCATCCGCAACTGGAACTCCTTATCCGTCTTGAACATCGACCGGAAATACGGCAGGAGGTCCTGCCGCACTCCGGCTACAGACATATGGACCCGTTCCCCGATCTTGGAACATACCTGCGACTGCACCGCCCTGACGCTCTTGCTGCGCGACATCTTCATAAGGTAGCTAGGGAAGGCATAGCGGACGTAACCCCGGACCTCCTTCCGCTTGGCCGCGCACACGCCGAATGAGAGCATGTCCCCAGCGTAGCTCCAGAATCCGTAGTGCTGGCGCCTCTGGACCCGACCGAGATAAGCGCTGGCCTTGGCCACTTCGCGCATCCCTCGATACAGGTCGAGATGATCGCGGTAGGCGATCGGCAGGTTCTCCTCTATCCACAACAGCTTGGCGTCAGGGGTCTCTTCGACCTCGGCCATCCTCGCTCGCGCCCCCTTGGCGTCGCTGGATTTGAACACTGAGTCCATGGCCTGGTACATGGTCTTCTCGACCTCTCGCGCCGAGACCACGGTGGTATCGAGATCGCCCACCTCCTGCCTGCCGGTGGCAACGGCCTGGAGGTCCCTGATGGCGGAGCGCAGATCGCCCCCCGAGTTCTCGGACAGCAGCTCCAGCGCCCCATCGGAGACTTTAATCTCCTGGTCCTTGGCGATCCTCCTTAGCACACCGCGCACGGTGACCGTCTTAATGCGGGTGAACTTGATCTGCTCGGTCTGTGACTTCAGCACCGAACTTTTCTTGGTGAGCGCATACCAATCGTTGACGATGAGTATGACTGGCTGCTTGGTGGTGCGCACCACCTCGACGATAGCCGGCACCCCGCCCCGGTCCTCCCGGCCGCTGATGTTATCCGCCTCGTCCAGGATGATGAGCTTAAGCTTGCCCTGCTTGGTGGAACGGTACTCCCCATCGGAAGTGAAGGTCTGGCCGATGGCCCCCCTCAGGGCGATGCCCTTGATGGCGTCGGCATTGCGTTGGTCCGAGGCGTTCATCTCCACCACATCCCAGCCGTAATCGGCGGCCAGGGCGAGCGCGGCACTGGTCTTTCCCGTGCCCGGGGTACCTATGAGCACCGCGGCCCGCTTGGCCGGCCTCCCGTTCTCCCAGGCGTCAGCCCACGCCTTCAGCTCCTCAACGGCCTTGGGGTTGCCCACGACCTCGCTGAGCCCATGGGGCCGGTAGATCTCGGTCCAATCGTCGCTCATGTCGCCCGAAAGAGCACCGAGGGAGGATAAAAAGATGACCCTGGTTGGGACGACACCACCGGTGTCGATCCTCCGCTATTTCCCTTGAAAGAGAGGGCCATCAGCGCCACGCGGCCGTGGCGCACTCCCTGTACGGGAGGACGCGGACGCTCTTACCGACCTCCTCCCGCAGCATAGCCTCTGCCTCCAGCCGCTCGCTGTCGGGAACGATCACTGTGACCAATATGCCATCCTCTAGCGTCTCCAGGTATTCATCCATCACGTCAGGGTCCGACCACATCTCCTCCGGTTCGATGAACTCCAGGCCGACGATCTCGCCCTTGGGGTCGACCGCCTTAATCAGGCCCCTGGTCCCCTCCTCGATCTCCATGTAATCGTCCTCGAAGGTCATGCTCCTGTCGCTCGCTCGTAGGTGCTTCAACCGTCCGGCCCCTACGTTCTTAACCTCGTCCATGACCACCATGACGGAGATAAGGCATATTTGGGTTTCACTCCCGGCCCCTTGGATGGTGAGAACCTGGCCGTTACGCGAGGAGCGAATGCCTTCGTCGGAGTAGAATGGGACTACTCGTCAAGCAGCCGTTTCTGCCCCTCCAGCGTTCTGATGGCGGTCACGTCCTGTACCATCTCCAGAACGCCCTTGTACTCGCCCGTGGCGCTCCGGAGAGGGAAGTAACGGATGTGCACGAACCTCTCCCCGACCTCCAGCCAGAACTCCGCCTCGTTCCTCCTCCCTGCCCGGAAGTCGTCGAGGATTTTCTGCACTACATGCACGCTCTTCTGAGGATGACAGTTCTGGACCTTGCGGCCGATGACCGCCGGCGTCCTCACGAAGATGCGGTCGGTAGAGTTGGAGTAGAACCGCACTCGGTCGTTCTCGTCTACGAAGGTGATGTCGACCGGCAGGGTGCCTAGCATCATCTCCAGCTCTGCCGCGGTGAACCTCCCCGTGGGGAGCACGACCTCTTGCGCGGGAGCGGTCTCCCCGACCTCTACCGGCCGGAACTCGAGAGGGGCGTGGGCCTCGACGAAGCTGCAAGGGCCGATCGATTCGAACTCCCGCCGGGCTTCGTTCCACTCATGGACATCCAACGCGCGCACGGCCATGGGAAATAGGACATGGTTCTCCTTGTGGAAGTGCGCGTCCAGCAGCGCCAGCAGGATCGATGCCTGGCATTCCAGGGCGGTTGTGATCTCCTGATCCCCCGTTGATCCTTGCCCGCTGATGAGAGAGATGAGCTTTCCTTCATGGGCCCTCAGGACCTGGTGCTCCGACCACATCGCCTGGGGCGGCCCCTCGATGCCATGCCTCTCGAGGTACGGAAACAGTACGTTCTCCTCCCTCTGGAAGTGTTTCTGGGCTTCCTGGATGAACGGCGCTACCTCCCGCAGGTCGACCCTTGCGGCATCGGGCCGCAGCTCGCCGGTCCGCATCTCTCGGGCGGTGTCCCGGAGCCGGGTCATGAACATGAGGATCTGCCGGTGCTCCTCCATCAGGGTGTGAATGGGATGCCCCGGTCGTTCCAGGATGGTCTCGTCGATCTCCTCGGCGGCGATGAAGGTCCTGCTCCGGGCGTCGCACAGCAGCCTGATGTCGTCGCGGGACACCCCCTGGTCCACCAATTCCGCCTCGATCCTCTCGATGAGGAACGGGTCGGTGTCCTCGAGGGCTTCCCTTACCTCTTCGGGCAACTCCCCCTTCCCCTGCTTGATCCTTGCCACAAGATCCAGGACACGGTCCTTCGCCGAAGGTCCCGCTAAAACGAACCGGTCGTCCATGAGTTTCGATTGAGAGCTGGGTGGTGATACCTTTTACTGTCGGCCGCTCAGACCGCCTAAGCCCCGATCCCCAGCGCCTTCGACAGCTCGATCAGCTCGTCGAAGATGGAACTAAGGCGATTGTTCAGCGAGGGGTTCGAGATGTCGATACGCTCGAGGTCGTCGAGCCCATCGCTCAGTTCCTCGTACTCGGTGGTGATGTACTCGTCGTCGGTTCCCTCCACCACTGGCTGCAGCATGTTGACCAGCAGGTGGTTCGCTCCCACCAGCCGGAAGTGGCCCTCCGGCTCTCCTCCGGAGGAGAGAACGAAGGTCCTGGCCCGATCCACCAGGAGGGCCATGAATGCCGCCTCGTCCCCCAACGCCTCTTCGGGAAGGGAGTCGATGACATGGTCCAGCAGCAGGCGAGCCCGGGCTGCCGCGTTCTCCCCCGCCCTATCAGCTATACCGAACATCATCCTGTCCTTCAGCTTGACGACCGCTTCCGAGGCCTGGGCGGCCCTGGTAACCCCCAACCCGCTGGCCATATGTCCTCAGAGGAAAATAGAAACGTCTGATGACTTATACTATTGGGACGTCCTCTCTGTGCCGAGGGCGGGATCGCTCACCCGGTAGGCGTCCCCTGCGGAGTCGCGCACGGCGACCGGGGGAGCGAAGGTCGGGGCGCTCCGGGGAGTGAGCCCCTTGAGCACGGTGCGGTAGTAGTCATAGGTCATGGACACTCCCTCACCGAGGATCTCCATATCGGTGACCTGGCCGAGGAACACTGTGTGGGTGACGGCCTCAACGGAGCCTACGACCACGGCCTCGAGGTAGGCATTGGTGCTGGCTGTTACCACGGGAAGGCCAGCCTTGCTGGTACGGTGGGGGACCCCAGCGAGCTTGTCGACCTTATCGCCGTGGCGGAAGCCGAAGAGACTGATGAAGGTGAACGGGGCGGTCACGTCGAGCACTGAAACGCAGAACCTGCCGCTCCTCTTGATCATCCCGTGGGTGACATTCTGGTGGTTGACGCACACCGATAGCATGGGTGGCTCGGAGGTCGTTTGGAACACGGTGTTGGACAGCTGCCCATTCATCCGCTCCCCTTCCCTCGCCCCCACGATGTACATCCCGTAGGTCAGGCTCTGCAGGGGGCGTCGGTCGGTCATGATAAGGGGTGAACGTCGTCGTGATTTTTTAAGCTGCTTAAGAAAAAAGAGGAGGAAGAGGTTTGGCTTACTCGAACCGCAGGACCTCGGCCGGGGATACCTTGCTGGCGCCCCTTGCCGCCGGGTACACGCTGAGGAGGGTGGCGATGAACGCCAGGCCGCCCACGAGCAGGATGGGCCACCACGGGATGAGGAAATCGATCCCCATGTCCTGGAAGGCCGATTGCCACAGCTGGTAGCCGACCACTATACCCAGGACGGAGCCGATGAGGATCCCCAGGACTGAGACGAACGCGGACTCCAGGGCGAAGTTGGCGACGACCATGCGCCTGGTGTAGCCTATGGCCCGCATCATGCCGATCTCGATGGTCCTCTCCCGGATGGATCGTATGGTGATGATCCCCAGCCCGGTGATACCGATGATGAGTCCCAGTGCCAGAAAGGCCTTGATGAGGTTGAACATCCCGTCGATCTGGCTGACCGCCTGGTGAGCCACGGTCTTCATGGGTATGGTGTAAACCCCGGCCTCCCAGAACTCGTTCTGGATGAGGGTGGCCTGGCGGTCGGCATCGACATTTCCGGCCAGCTTGATAAGGAACAGGTTCGTTCCGTTGACCCCGAGATCGTCGTTCACGTACCCGCTGTTCATGAACACGCCATGGAAGGTACTCTGCTTGGTCACCCCGATGACGGTCACGGTCGAGTTATTGCCGCTCAGATCGGTCAGCTGGAGGGTGTCCCCCACCTTCGCGTCGGAGATCTCACTGCTTCCCATAGAGATGCCGAACTCGCCATTTCCCTCCCCCGCGGTGCCGTCCAGGATCACCAGTGATGGATCGGACCGGGCGGCGTTCCACACATCCGTCTCGCTGGCGAACCGGGTGGTGTTCCACTGCTTGAGAGGGTAATTGCCCTCGGTGTACAGCCGGCCATCGGGATCTATGCCTATGGCATCATACCTGAAGGTGGCTTCCGCGGTGAGGTTGGTCGCTGGGTCGGTGCGGTTCATGGTCACCAGGGCGTCGGCTTGGCTCAGCTGGATGATACTGGTGACGTTCACCCGGTCCACCAGACCGGGGGTGCCGTTGATCGTTCCCCACATGTCCACCGGAGCGGCCGAGAAGGCCACGATGTCGAAACCGCCGGAGGTCTCCTCGACCATCTGGGGGATGCCCACCGACAGCATGCCGGACATCATCGACAGCGTGGTCACGGTGAAGATCACCAGCCCGAAGATGAATATGCTGAGCCCGGTTCGGACCTTGGCCCTGAGGGGATAGGAGATCGCGGTCTTGATGACCGCGCGGTAACCCCCCTTAGTCCTGAGCACCATCGTGAAGAAGCGCACGATGCTGTCGGAGTTGAACATGACCACGATGAGCAGGGAGGTGACCATGAACACCCCTGAGATGACGAACATCTCTATGTCGCCGGAGTACGGGAATATCTCGAACCCCTTGGGCAACCAAACGAACAGGGTGGCGAGGCCGGCGACGGTCCAGGCCAGGCGGTCGCCCGTGAACCGGCGGAGCAGCAGTCCCAGGGACAGGGTCACCAGGGAGAGGCCGCTGCTGGCCAGGGCGAGGCTCTGCTGTTCCACGCCCAGAAACATGATCATTGCACCGGCCACGAAGGCCAGGAGTCCGAGACGGAGCAGACCCTTGTCGGTCCTGGACCGCAGGGGCTCGGGGATGTTCCGCACCGCCCGGACGATATTCATATTGGATATCCTGAAGGTCACCAGGTAGATGGTGACCAGGGTAAGTACGAACCCCGCCAGGTAGGCCACCGACAGCGAGAAGGGGGCGAAGGCGAAGTAATCGCTTATGACCACATCCCCGGTGGAGATGAGCGCTCCCGCGCCGATGATGAGAACGTAGGCGAGTATAAGGCCCACCCCGGTCCCGATGGCCGCGGCCACCGCCGCGTACAGCAGCCCTTCGTAGGTGAAGAGCTTGCGGAGATGCCCCCGCTTCATGCCCACCGCTCGGGCCACGCCCATCTCGCCCTTGCGTTCCTCACCCAGCATGGTGAAGATGTTTATGATTAGGGCGATGCCGGCGATAATGGAGAACGAGCCGAATACGAAGAAGAGGGAGGTAAACATCGACACGCTGGAGCGGCCCTCTACGATAGCCTGGGCGCGGTCGTTGTTGATCCGCAGTTCCAGATCGGGGAAGGCGGCGATGGTCGAGTTCAGGTCGGCCCGGGTGGCGTTTACGTTCGCCCGTCCAGAGTCGTCAAGGGTCACCAGGAGCATGTTCACCACATCGCCCATGCCGCTGAGCTGTTGGGCTGTGGACAGGTCCAGGAAAAGCTTCGGCCCCATCGCCGCCATACGCTCGTCGCGGACGATGTCCGCGGTGAGGGATACCACATGCTGGTGGTCCGTGGCCAGCATTACGGTGCCGCCGTCGGCTATACCAAGGCTGGCGGCGAGCTTCTCATTGACGTAGGCATGCCCGGCGGCGGGCAGGTGGTCGAGGGGGGTGCCGTCCTCAGCGATGAACCCGCCGAACCTTGCCACCGTGGCGTCGGTCAGGCCCATGGTTCCCACCGAAGGCTGGGTGAGGTTTGACCCCACCGAACGGATGCTCGACGGAGCTTCCAATACCCATTCCGCCCCGTCTACATGGTCCACGGCTAGCACCGCCCCGCGGACGGCGGAGACGTTGACCAAGGAATAGAGCCCTGGGCTTTCGGCAACGGTCCCGTTGCCGGCGATGGTGAAGTCGACGTCCCCGTAGGCCTTGGTGGTCTCTCCTACGATCATGTTATCGAGGGTGTCACCGACCACAAGCGAGGCGGATATTATCGCCGTGCCGATCATTAGGCCACCCAGCACCAGCGCGGTGGTCGACGGCCGGCGGAGCACGTTGCGGAGGGCCATTTTGAACAGCATGCGGTTGCCGAGGGCGTCCAGCAGGATGCGGAGCATGACCAGGCCGATGATCGCCAGGATGGCCAGGGTGAGGGGTAGCAGGACCACGGCCGCAGCCATAAGGGCCAAGGCAACGATGGTCAGCAGCGTTGATCTCCAGTTCAGGTCATCACCCCAGCTGCCGGATCTCGCTGGATATGTGATCAACGTTACCATTAGTGGAAACGACCTGCCCGTCCCGCATGTGAATGATACGGTCGCACTTGGCCCCCACCTCAGGATCGTGGGTGACAATGACGAAGGTCTGCCCGTTCTCCTTGTTCAGGCGACGCATGAGGGCGACCACCTCCTCCGAGGTCCGCACGTCGAGATCGCCGGTGGGCTCGTCGGCCCACACGATGGCCGGAGTGTTGCTCAGCGCCCGGGCGATGGTTACCCTCTGCCTCTCGCCACCGGACAGAGAGTTGGGGCGGAGGCTCGCCCGCTTGGACAGGCCGACCGAGTCGAGGAGCTCCAACGCCCTCTTCCTCGCCTCCTGGGGATTGCCCCCGGCGATGAGCAGAGGAAGCTCTACATTCTCGGTGGCCGACAGCACTGGCAGCAGGTTGTAGAACTGAAAGACGAAGCCCATGCGCTTGGCCCGGAAGCCCGTCTTGGCGTTGTCGTCCATCGTGGTTATATCCTTATCCTCAATGGTGATGCGCCCAGAGGTGACCTCGTCGATCCCCGACAGGCAGTTGAGGAGAGTGGTCTTGCCGCATCCAGACGGACCCATGACTGCCACCATCTCTCCCTTCTCGATCTCCAGGTCGATGCCCTTCAGGGCATTTACGGTAATGTCTCCTGTGACATAGGTCTTGACGACGTTCTCGCAGCGGATTATCGACACGGCTTGACCTCCCCGATCAGTTAGTGGCCGGGGTAGCTTGGGGCCCCTTATGAAACTTATTGGCTACGACGTCGAATTGTCGAACCAGAATTGTTTATCAGAATGGAGTGACCGGGCCATCGAAAAAGGGAAAGAAGGGGTTTATATGCACTTACTTCAGCATTTCTTTGTCCGGCCTCCCTTGGCCCAGGGCCCCGATGGCCTCGGCCTCAGCCTGCTCCTTGGCCATGGCGTCCTCCAGACCCTTGAGCTCGGATCGCAGCTCATCAGGCGTGGGAATGGGGCCGAGGATGTCCTCCGGCTTGCCCACTGCCTTCTCGATGGCGGCCTGGTCGGCGACGTCACGGGTAGGGGTCTGCCGGGAGACGCCTAGGAACTCGGACATGCCCTCGAGGACCTTGGTGACCTCGAACGGCAGGATCCACTTGGTCGACTGCGACGCGCCGAGGCTCTGCATCGTCTGCATCGACAGAACCGCCAAGGCCTTCGAGTCCAGGGGGCTTGCGCCGACCGACAGGATGCGCAGCTTCTGGGCCTCACCCTGGCTCTGCAGAATGATTGCCAGCCGCTCGCCCTCCGCCTCCAGTACCTTGGACTGACGGACACCTTCGGCCTGCAGGATGCGGGACCTCTTGGACCCCTCGGCGCTGAGGATAGCCGCGCGCTTCTCTCCGTCGGCCCGCAGAATGGCCGCCCTTCTCAGACGCTCAGAGGACGTCTGCTCCTCCATGGCCTGCTTGACCTTGGGGGCGGGATCGACCTCCCTTATCTCCACCGCTTCGACACGAACACCCCACTTATCGGTCGCCTCATCGAGGATATCCCGCAGACGCAGGTTGATCTTCTCCCGGGACGACAGGATCTCATCGAGCTCCATGTCTCCGATGATGGCACGAAGGGTCGTCTGCGCCAGGTAGACGGTCGCCGCCCGGTAGTTGGTGACCTGGAAGAACGCCTTCTTGGGATCGATGACCTTGGTATAGATGATGGCGTCCACGTTGGTGGGCGAGTTGTCCTTGGTGATGACCTCCTGCCGGGGGACCTCCAGCACCTGGGTACGGAGGTCGATCTTCACCACCTCACTGATCAACGGGAACACATAGTTGAACCCCGGGTTCAGCGTTCGCTTGTACGTTCCGAGCAATATGTAGATGGCCTGCTCGTAAGGTTTCACGATGCGGATACCAGTTATCAGGATCAGCACTGCGGCCACAATGGCCAGGACCAGAAGTCCCACCGTCAATACATCGACCATTTTTTCCTCCTCCTTAATTGCACTCGGCCTCGGGGACTTCCCCGATGGGCTCGACCTTCACATGAACGCCTTCGCTGTGGACCACTCGCACCCGATAGCCCGTAGGGATGGGACGGACCGAGGTGGCGCTCCAGGTGTCGTTCTCGATCTTGACCTTCCCCCGGATGTTGTTTGGGCAGATATCGGCCACCACAATCCCTTCCTTCCCGATGAGAGATGTGGCCACCGTCGTGGTGGGGGGCATGGGCGGGGACAGCTTCTGGTACGCTTTCACCGTGAGCATGAACACCGGCACGCCGATGAGCACAGCGATGATCGGCGACCAGATGCTGAGCAACAGGTCCGGCGCAATCATACCTAGCGCTCCCAGCACGATGAGTACCGTTGCCGGTACCACCAGGAAGGCGCCGGGCGTCACCGCCTCGGCCAATAACATGATCACTCCGATTATGATGAATATGAGCCCTAGGTCCGCTCCGGTCATGGGGATAAAAATAACGAGGGGCATCTAAAAACTATGCCCGCTGGACCGCCCTCGTTGGACTAATGGGCCCTTCTCTTATCCGGATGGTACGAATTTCGGAGGTTAATTCGTCTACAGTGCCAGCCAAGGACCGTCGGGGGTGCCGATCACGGGCAGATATATTAGCCTGGCCTCCTGCACCTTCAGTTCGTAATCGAGATACTGCAGGGTGCCCGGCTTCTCCGCTTCCAGGGTGACCGCTACGAAATCCGCCATCTCCAGCGCCTCATCCTGGCCCATGGTAGTCGGTATCCTCTCGATGCCAGCGAAGTCCGACCTGGCCTGGTAACGAGGGGGCGATGAGGTCAGCATCACCGCCAGCCGCCTGAAGGTGGCGGTGTCGAGGTCCGCGGCGGGGACGAAGATGTACAGGGAGCCGCCGTTATCAGCTCCGTTGAACGAAGTGGCCAGCTTGTGCAGCAACCCTCCCTCTACCTTCCTCGAGCGTATGATGAAATCACAGCGCAGGCGCCAGAACGGCATGTATGACCGCTGCCCGGCGGCCGCAGGGTTGGGACTGGCGACCTCAAAGGGGACCTTGTGAGGTCCCTGCGCATCACGTTGATGAATCGTTCCGCAGTTCTGACAGAGGAACATCTCGTCCCTGGTCTTCTGATAGATAGGCTGTCCGCAGTTGGGGCACTTGACCTGAACGATCCTCATCGGTACGCACCTCCTATCATCCTGCCGATGTCCTCGATCTGCTTGAGATCGACAGCCTTTCTGCGATCGGGGAAGTCTCCTTCAATGATCTCCGAACCATGGCGGAAGAAGACGTAAGTGAGGCCCAGAATGATGAAGCCGAATATCACCCCAGCGATCCCGAACTCCGAACCGGCCTCCACCGTGAAGAGGATCCCACCAGCCGCGGCGAGACCGCCAACGGACGTCCCAGCGGTGACCGCGAGGCTCTGGAAGAGGGGGTCCCCGGGGGCACGGCCGGAGAGCACCTGCCCCGTCACTCCATCCACCGTCAGGATGTACATGCGATCCTGGTAGGTGTACCGGACGACCCAGACAGGATAGTAGATGATCGATGTCCTCTTGATCAAGGCATGAAGCCGTTCGAAGGTGACATGGGGAACGTGGGCGGAGCTCCGCCCGCGGGTGATGGCGTCATCACGGGCGTGGGCATCCGCATCGTCCCGGCTGGTGGTCGACTCGAAGGTCGGGATCATCTCGAAATCCTCGAACGATGACTCACCGGAGAAGTTACGCAGCGATCGAACCCCGAGATCGCCGGGGTCGCAGGCGATCTCCGAGAACACCAGGTCCATGAGGACCATCTCTTCTTTGTAGACCCTCTCGGTGTGGGTGTTCCCCTTGCTGTCGGAGTGGGTCCTCTCCTCGTAGCCGCATACCCACCCAGCCACCCTGGTGTTGATATTCCAGAACGGGATGTAGATGGGATAACACTCGGTGACCTTGCCCTTGGTACGCAGGTCCCGGGCTTTGAAGCCCTTCCTCCACCATCCCTGGGCGGCTCCCACTGCCGACCCCTGGTCCAGCTTGTTCTTGAAGGCGATTGTCATCACGCCCTTGTCCCCCTCCGCGTAGAGGGTGGAGCCGCAGTACTGGCAGTTGACAACGCTCTCCCCTTCCTTGATGGAGATGGCACCCCCGCAGGCGGGGCAGTTCAGGCCGACGGTTATATCGCCCATGTCAAAGCCTCCTTGCCACCGTCAGAGAGGTAAGGAACACCGCCACCACGGTCACTGCCATGAGGATCAGGGCCGGTATGAAGTAGACCGTGGCCACGAATCCCAGGGCCAGAAAGGTGAAGAACCCGGCCACCGCCACCAACAGGTAGGCGGCCGAACTCCGGGTGGGGAAGGAAGTCGCGAACACCTCTGAGGAGGAAGCGTCCACCACCACCTGATAGCTGGAACCGCCGAAGTTGTAGTCAATGGTCCAAATTGGAAAGTAGACCAAGGCCTGCTCCTTTCCCGCTCCAGGTAGCTTGTCCAGATAGTGCAGCATCTCGATGTCCGGCTTGACCATCTCCGCCCCGTTGGTGTCGAACTTGTCGTCGAAGATACGGAGATCGCCGCCAGGGATCTTGAGCTGGTGAAGGCCCGGCAGGATGGTGGAGCCGGCCGGTTCCACCATCACCTCCTCCTTGCCATTGAGATCTCTGCGGAAGAGGTATACCGGGAAGTATTTCTTCTTGACCGCGGTGATGTTCGCCAGGCGGTCTAGGTCCTTGGCCTTGGTGGACCCTCCGGCCCAGCGGCGGAACGTGCCCACGGCGTCGTCCTGGCTGAGCTTGAAGGGTATGGCGTAATAGAACCCCGCACCGGTTCGGTCAAAGAAGATCAGCGAGCCGCAGTAGCTGCACTTGGCGAACTTGGTGCCGGAGTCAAGCTCCATCGGCGCTGAGCACTTGGGACATTTTACCTGGGCCATCTGTGGACCTCACTGGATGGGTTTCCCGCATTCGGGGCAGAACTTGGTCCCCGCACTGACCTCGGCCCCGCAGTTGGCGCACTTCTTGCTGCCCATGGGATTGCCGCACTCGGGGCAGAACTTGGAGCCGCCAGGGACGTTGGCGCCGCATTTGGGGCACTTCTTGTCGGCCTCGAACTTGGTTCCGCACTCCGAGCAGAACTTGTTGGTGGGGGGGTTCATGGCCCCGCACTTCGGACATTTCACCGTATTGCCGAAGGGTACCGCTCCGCCCTGCTGCTGTTGGCCGCTGACCGGCTGTTGCCGCATCTGGTCGACCATAGTGTACCCCATCCCCACACCGGCCCCGAGGCCTACGCCGACACCGGCGGCCCCGCCCGAGGGATTCTGGGCCGCCTCGCGCATAGCCTGACCAGTCTGGTAGCCCATGTAGTTGGTGCCCAGCACCTGCATTGAGGCCCGGGTGTCCACCGCCTTCTGGACCTCGTCCGGCAGGGAGATGTACAGTCCGGATACTTTGTCGATGGTGATCCCGTACAAGTCGAAGTGGTCCTTGGCTTTCTCCAACACTCCCTGCTCAATGTTCATGAGGCTGGAGGCCAGGTCGGCGACTCCCATCCCCTGGTTCTTCATCTCCCCGACCACGTTGTAGATAAGAACGACCATCTGCTCCTTCAGACGTTCCTCCACCTCGGCGGAGGTGGCGAAGTTCAACGTGCCCACGAACTGGTTGACGAAATTCTCTGGCTGTCCGACCTTGTAACGGAACTCGCCGAACACTCTGAGGTTCACCACGCCGAAGTCCTTGTCCCGGAACTGGTATGGTTGCTTGGAGCCAAACTTACCGTCGAAGGCACGCTTCTGCAGATATATGACCTCAGCCTGCTGGACCACACCCGAGAGGGCCTTGACCAGCCTGCCTACGATCGGAGCGTTGATGTCGGTGAGCGCGTAACGATCGGGACGGTCGAAGTAGGTAAGCGCCTTGCCATCACGGTAGAACGCCGCGATCTCATCCTCCCTCACCACGATGTTGTCATTGTACCTGATCAGCCGCGGGACGCGGAACATGATGTTACCGCGCTTCTCGATATCGTCCCAGCTGAAGGTGGCCGAGCCGATGAGGCTGTCTTTCAGCCCCCCGCCCCCGCTGGGGTCGGTTACCTTTGCCATCTTTAGACCTCCGTTCCCTGAATGACGTTGATGCGTCGCTTGAACTGTTCCTCGAAGTTGCCGAGCAGAGCCTTGAGCTGATCGAGCTCCGCTTGGGCCCGCAGGCCGTCCTGGGCGGCGAGGGCCGCCTTCAACTGATCGATGGATTGCTGCATCGATGCCAGCCCGTCGATCATCGAGGCGTCATAATCGTAAAGCCGGAATATCTCGTCCTGCTTGAACTGGACGTCGGCAGATATGCCGGAGTACCCGGGCGAGGAGTGGGAGACCAGACCTTCCACCTTTTTGTAGCCGGTGACGATCCCGCCCATGAGCTCCAGCTCCTTGGAGTTGAAGGAGCTGACCACCAGCCGGCGGGCTCCCTCGACCTGCTTCCGCTGGAGCGACAGTTTCTTCGCCAACTGATCCCGCAGCATGCGGTCGGCGTCCCTCAGGTCCTCCCTCTGACGGTAGCCCCGGAATCCAGGGACGAACAGCTGGATCTTCTTCAGGATACCTTGGTCCTCCTGCACTCTCTGACGTATGTCCGGCATGGTGTGAACCCTCTTTTTTGCGTTAAAACCCCAGGTGAGGGTATAATAGTATCGTACCGAGCATCATTTTAATAGCATCACTTGGTCATCCTGACCTCTGGTTTACCCGATTGGGTCAAACATCCGTGGTGGGCGCTGACCGGCTGCTCCTTGCCGGTTCACTTCATTTTCCTGGTCGACGATTCAGGGCAATCACCTTATAGGGAATGTCATACGGTACCGATACGACCCAGGGAGGGGATGGTTCATGACCGAGACTTTGATCCGAGCGGCAGACCGGAACGATGCCCAGGGCATCGTCGACCTCATGACCGGAGCCATGCCGTGGCCCGGGTTTGTTCACCAGGGAAGCAAGACCGAGTTCTGGAATTGGAGGTATGCCGACAACCCCCGCGGATACACCAACGAGGTGGTCGCGGTGGGTGAGGGGAAGGTGTGCGCCCATGCTGCCAGCCTTCCCACCGATCTGGTGATCAACGGGAAGGAGGTCCGAGGAGCCCAGTACTCCGACCTGCTGACACGCGAAGATGTAAGGGGAAGAGGGACCATGGAGCGCGCCGTCCCCGTCCTCCACCAGCTCAATATGCGTAGGGGGGTGGAAGTGGAGTTCGCCTTCCCCTCGGTGCCGGGAGAGAAGGTGGTCCGCAAGGCCGGGTTCGTAGACCTCAAGGTGGAGATGGGGCAGTACGAGCTGATCGCCAATCCTGACGGATTCTTCGAGAACGTCAGGTTCGGAGGTTTGAAGAAGATTGCCTACTCCGGCCTCAGGACTCTGAAGGGTAACCGGGCCAAGGACGATCCCAGTGTGGAGGTATACGAGAGCACGACCTTCCCGGAGGACATCGAAGCCATGACCAAGCGCTTCCAGGAGGCTTTCACCTTCGTGCTGCGCAGGGACCAGGCGTACCTGAAATGGAGATACTCCGAGCCTAGGGGCGGGAGATTCAGGACCCTATTCGCCCGCCGCGGGGGGTCCACCGCCGGCTTCATCGTTCTCCGTCCTTACACCATCGAAAACCGCACCTTCATGGACATCGTCGACCTCGTCGCTGAGGTCGGTGACGGGAGCACCATCGCCGCCCTGGTACGGGAAGGAGCGAGGATATGCCGAGAAGAGGGCTCCAACGTCCTGCAGATATGGCTCCCCACCGACCACCCCTACATGCCTGACCTTGGAAGGGCGGGGTTCCTGATGAGGCAGCCCGGGCCCGATGAGCGAAAAATGAAGCTGCTGTACCGCCCCGCCGATGGCGCCGAGCACTTGGCCCAGAGCCTCGGAGGCGAGCAGAAGTGCCACCTGGTGCTTGGGGACACCGACTGGGTGTGACCCCCGTCGACCGGACCTCCGGTCGTCTCCCCCTCAGGTGGGCGAAGGTTTATTGAAAGGGGAGGGCAAATGGACAAGGGATGACCCGAGGTTCGGCCGCCGCCCTCGTCCTCCTTATCTCGATCATTACGCTGACCGCCACGATCTCGGCCCATGCCCCAGAGTTCCCTCAGGGCAACGACGGCTTGGACCAGGCAACGGAGATCGAAGACCCCACGAAGTCCTGGGCCCTCTACTCTCAGCTGCAGGAGGGCGGGGATGCGAACTACTACCTGCTCCGGATGGAACAAGGGGAGAACATCACGTTATCGCTCACCGCGCCCCAGATCTCCACTGAACGGGGTTTCCGGCCTTCGATGGCGCTCATGGGCCCGGGTATCGAGGATGAGGGCTCACCCCCTTCCTTCCTCCAGGTGCCCGACGGCGTGGGGGTCAAGGTCGTCACCGGAGAGCAGCCTTCGGCGATGGAGTATGAGCCGTTCTCCCCCAGCGCATTCTATGAGATGGGGGAGCTATCGCTGGAGGCGCCCCAGGACGGCGACTATTACCTGGCGGTGTACGATGGAGCCGCCGGCGGCAACTACGGACTGGCGGTCGGCTTGCGGGAGAGCTTTACCGCCGAAGAGTGGCTCCTCGTCCCGTTCAGCGCCATATCCATCTATCAGTGGGAAGGGCAGGACCTGGCTGCGGTCCTCGCCCCTCCCGTGGTCGCCTTCCTGGTCGGGCTGGCCATTATGCTGATCGCATCCCGCCGGAATCGTCCCCGGGATGTGCTGTGGATCATGGCCACCTCTGCTGGCCTGCTCATGGCGGCGTCCGGTGTTTCCCTCCTATACCAGATGCTGTGGTCCCTCGCGCAGACGGGGTCGGAGGTCGTCGCGGTGGTGACCATCATCTTCGCCGCCGCGGTCCTAGCCCTTGGCATCGCAGCGTGCAGGATCGCCCTCCGCGACAGGTCGCCCGACGGCGTGCCCATGCGGACCAGGGTGGCTCTGTTGGCCATCGGTGCGCTTGGTCTCTTGCTGTGGGGAGGGTGGATCGTCGGGCCGGCCATTGCCATCCTTGCCGCGCTCCTTCCCAGCGGCGCGCTCGCCCTCGGGTTGGGGCAATCGGTGCGTCTGGCTCACTAAGCATATATACGACGGGAATGTTCAATCGGTCATGTCCCCGGCGAGCTCCCTACGCCAGTATTCTTACTATGCCAGCTGGTTCCTGCGCTCCAAGCTTGGCATCAAGCGGCCGCTGGTCAACACCATGATCATCCATTATGGATGCAATCTCCGCTGTCAGCACTGCTCCATCGCCGCCAACGGAGACAAGCTGCCGGAGGGGAGCTCGATAACCTTCACCGCTGCCTCCAGGGAGATGCGGGCGGAATATCATCGGGGGGCGAAAATACTGTTCTTCGAAGGCGGGGAACCGACCATATGGAGGGACGGGGACAAGGGCCTTGGGGACCTCATCGCCGAGGGGAGGCGCATCGGTTACTATGTGATCGGGTACACCACCAACGGGACAGGAAGGATCTTCGAGGAGAGCGATGTTCTCTCCATAAGCCTGGACGGGCCCCGGAAGGTCCACGACAGCATCCGAGGGGCGGGGGTCTACGACAAGCTCATGACCAACCTAGAGATGACCGACCATCCCAACATCTTCGCCAACATGGTGGTCATGCGGCCGAACCTCGATAAGGTCAAGGAGACCGCAGAGGTGGTGAAGGCGAACCCTCACATCCGAGGCCTTATGCTTAACTTCCTCACACCCCCGCCCTACGATATCGCGCTATCGTACGAAGAGAAGGAACAGGTGGTCAGCGATGCCCTCCAGTGGCGTAAGGAGAAGCTGCCGATCCTAAACACCGAGCGGGCCCTGAAGGAGATGCTCATTGAGGACTACTCGGCCAAGTGCCCTTATTGGGTCTCATCGTTCACCATGCCCGACGGCTCGAAGCACTCCGGTTGTCCCATGCAGGGAACGGAGTCGTGCAGACAATGCGGCTTCGATGCGGTGCGCGAGTACCGTCTCATCCTCGCAGGGAATGTCGAGACCATCACAAAGATGTCCAGGCGATTCGCGCTATCAAAGCGATGATCGCCAGGACCTCGAGGCCCACAGTCTGCTTGAGAAATAGAGGTATCGGCTTCCACAGCCTGATGCGAGAGCTGTCGGTCCTCAGGATCCTGAGCGCCCTGATAGGAAGCGGAAGGACGAGGAACAGGATAACCAGGAACGGCTCGAGCACCGCTGCGCTTAGGACACAGAGGTAGAGGGCGGCGATGAGCGCCGCCTCGATGCGGCCGATGTTGTCGAGACCGAACCTCACCAGCAGGTTCTTCTCTCCCTTGGCCACGTGCGATGGATATCCCGGTGCCTCGTCCGATAGCCGCATGAGCATCGCCCCCAGCCCGATGGCCAAAGATAGGAAGAGCATCGGCCAGCTGAAGGTCTGGGCTATGACGAAGTAGGAGAAGAAGGCCATCATGGCGAACGACACAAGCACATCGATCTCCCCTAGCCCGCGTGCCCCCAGGTTGATCGGGGGGGCGGTATAGAAGAACGCCAGGGCCAGACCGACCAGGCCGAGGGCCACAGCCAGCCACCCGGCATAGAGGATGATGGGGATGGCGAGGAGGACCGCCCCGATGGCCAGGATGGTCATGAGGACCTTTCCCTGGGCCTCGGTGATGATCCCCCTATCGAGGGCGTTGCCGGACCAGAATACTTTCTGATTGAAGAGCTGGGCGATCTCCGCGCGCAAGGCCTCGTCCTCGTAGTAGCTGAACCGGAGCTTGTCCACGCCGCTCCTGTGATCGAAATAATCGTTGGAGAAGTTGACGAAGAGTGCCAGGAATAGGACGGTGAGCGGGATAAGGATGGAGATTAGCGCCTCCTGCCTGACGGTCAGGGCGAAGACCACTCCCACCACCGAGGCCAGGACGAATGGCAGGGTATAGGCGATCCTAAGGACCTCTTTGACCTTCTGCCAGGTGGTTAGCTCAAGGTTTTCTTCCATGGTGAGCACCGGAACGGGCCCCTATCCAGCACGCTTACTATAACCCTTTTGTCAGTGCGGAACAAGAATGGGAAGGGGTTTATGTTCATCCCGGCTACTTCGCGCGGCTCTTCCCGTTCATCGCTTTATACTTGGCCAGGACCCGTCCGATGAGGACGATGGCGATGACCGCGATGATGGTGATGATGATCGCGTAAACGAACATGCCGGTCGGGTCGTCGGGGTTCGTGAACACCTGGGCCAGGGCGGTCTGTATCGCCGTGTTCCACGCCAGAGCGGCCACGAAACCGAACGCCGCCGTCATCAGGGCCGCGATGGTCTCTATGACGAGCACCGTCGTGCTCTTTCCGTCTTCCTCCTTGATGTCTACCATTGGTATCCAGTTCAGGTAATCATCCTAGATAATTAATAATTGCCTCCTGGATTTTCAGTCTGGTATGGACGTCACTATCTTCTCCTTGTCGAGGCGGTTCGATAGTACGAAGGAGAGGACGAACAGCAGGGCCCCTCCGACCAGGAGAGCGAGGACTATCTGGGTGACCAGGGCGCCGTTCTCCTGGACAAGGCCCGAGGACACCGACAGCCCGGCGATGAGGAGGAAAAAGACACCCATGCTGATGATCCTGTTCTCCCGCATTCCCATTGCCAGCTGGACGTAGCCCACCAGACCGATGGCCGAGGCTATGAACAGCGGGGCTACGACGGCCAGATGGAAGACGGTCAGAAGGGAGGGCATGGCAACCGCCCCAACGGAGGCGAAGGAGAGCACGGCCAGCACTCCTGCTGACAGCAGCCCCAGGAGGTAAGATGGCAGCGCTACCCCCAGGACCTTGCCCAGCCAGATGGTCCTCAGGTCCAGGGGGGTGCAAAGAAGGGTCTCGATGACCCCGCTCTGCTTCTCTCGGAAGAAGACCGTCCCGCATATGACGAAGCCGGCGAAGACGCCCACGAACATGGATAGGTAGATCACCGGCCAGTCAATGGAGGCAACCCCATCCTGCTCGGCGTCGGCCATCACCGTGCTCAGGCTGGTCATGGTGAACAGCAGGCCGAACACCAGGGCCGAGATCCAAGTTCCCTTGTTAGTGGCCAGCTCCTTGAGCTCCTTCCTGGTCACGATGCTAATCTGATCGAAGTTCATGCCACTTCCTCCTGCTCCCTCACCAGGTCGATGTATACGTCCTCAAGGGATCTCGAGGCCTTATGGACCTCCTCCACCCCGATGCCCGCGCGGACCAGTGAGCTCAGCAGGGGGGAAGCGCTGTCCTCGAGGTGATCGACGCTTATGCGGGCGCCATCAGCCCGGGCCGCGGTCACGGTGGGCGATTTCTTGATCAGATCCATAGCAGTCTGGGCATCCTGCTCCTTGGAAAGGGTGATCGTCAGGTTGTGCCCGCCTCGACCTCCCCTCAAGTTCTCCACGCTGTCACAGGCTCTCAGCATCCCGCTCTTGATGACCGCCACTCTCGAGCACATCTTCTCCACCTCGTCGAGGTTGTGGGAGCTTAGCAGCACGGTCATACCCTCGCGACGGGAAAGGTCCTTGAGCACATCCCTGACCATCTTCTGGGCCTCTGGGTCCAGGCCAGAGGTCGGCTCGTCGAGCATCAGGATGTCCGGATCGTGTATGATGGCCCTGGCGATACCCAGCTTTCGCCTCATGCCCTTGGAGAAGTTGAAGACCCTGTCGTTGCGGCGGTCCGCGAGTCCGAAAGCGTGGAGAAGTTCGGATATGCGCCTGTCCCGGTCCTGCACCCCATAGAGCTTTCCATAGTAATCCAGGTTCTGCCACGCGGAGATGCGGTCATAGAGGCCGTCGTTTTCCATCAGCACGCCGACGGAACCGCGGGCGGCGTTGTCCAGAGAGAGGTCTGCCCCCCGGACCAGCGCCCGTCCGGCCGTCGGCCTGAGGAGGCCCAGCAGGATCCTCATAGTGGTGGTCTTCCCCGCCCCGTTGGGGCCGAGATAACCGAAGACTTCTCCGCGTTCCACGCTGAAGGTGACGTTAGCTAGCACCTGACGCCCGCCGAACGACTTGCTAAGATCCTCGAGCTCGATGACCTTCATGGACCTGCCCCTCGATGAGTGGGGGCACGCATCGCGTCCGGTGGTAAAAACCTTGTTTTAGCTTTTCCCAGATCTGAAGCCTTCCGAGCTCGTCATTCGTATACATATCTTTCAATGCTTGACCATATCTCCATCGATTCCAATGATATGCAACGGTATGTCTAATTGTCCAAATTAGAGCGTTTGTCTAGGACCGTAGAATGGTCACCCTCTTTCATATAATGCGTCGTCAGAACCGTTGACAAATGGCAATAATCAGGTTATTTATATAGACAAAAAAATAGTAAGCCAGTAGGACAACGGTTATTTATTCGGCGGGCATTCCCCCGGGCATAGCAAAATCACGGATTTTTCCGATTCGAGGATGAAGCTATGATATCGATCGAGAATGCAAGGTCTACAACCGGAACTAGAACGAGAGTGGAGGACATCAGCCCGGTATCGGGCATGTGCCCTCTGTGCGTCGAAGAATGCCCAGCGGTCTGCGAGGTCGGCAAGTCCGCTTTCCGTGGGAGGGAGGTCCTGTACCCCAGCACCGAGTATTTTGGTCAGAGCACCGCCGCCTCCAACAAGAATTTCCACCTGGACTGGTCCCACTTCCAGATCCTGGCCGAGCTCATTGGGGCTTATGGCATAGAAGCCAACCCTGACATGGCCTTCTTCGAGAACGCTGATGTGACTACCACGGTGGCCAGCCATAGCAAGAAGCCCATCAGGCTCAAGGTCCCCCTGGTCATCCCTGGACTGGGGTCCACCGATGTGGCCAAGAGGAACTGGGATGGGCTGGCCAAGGGCTCGGCCCTCTCTGGTATCATCGAGACCGTCGGCGAGAACGTCTGCGGCATGGACCCCGACTCCACCTACTCCAATGGGAGGGTCGTCAGGTCGCCTGACCTGGAGTTCAGGGTCTCCTCGTTCCGCGCCCTGTGGGACGGCAAGTACGGTGACATTGCGATCCAGACCAACGTGGAGGACACCCGCGCGGGAGTCGACCAGTACGCCCTCTCCAAGCTCGAGGTCAACATCATCGAGCGCAAGTGGGGCCAGGGTGCCAAGGCCATCGGCGGCGAGGTCAGGCTGTCCACCATCGAGCGGGCCCTGGAGCTTAAGAAGCGCGGCTATCTTGTTCTACCGGACCCCGAGGATCCCTCGGTCCAGGCAGCGTTCAAGGCCGGGGCCTTCCGCACCTTCGAGCGGCACAGCAGGGTCGGCTTCCCGGACCACAAGTCCTTCGTCGAGGATGTGGAGGCTCTGAGGGGCAGCGGTGCCAAGTACGTGTTCCTGAAGACCGGTGCCTATCGCCCCGAAGTCGTGGCCTTCACCATGAAGGCGGCTTCCGAGGCCAGGGTCGATATGTTGACCTTCGACGGAGCCGGCGGCGGCACGGGCATGTCTCCGGTGCCGATGATGAACGAGATGTCCACCCCTACCGTGCACCTTGAAGCTCAGGTTCTGGCGTGCGCCAAGATTCTCAAGGCCCAGGGTCGGTTCGTGCCGGACCTCGTTTTCGCTGGCGGATACACCAACGAGAGCCAGATCTACAAGTCCATCGCCATGAGCAATCTGGGCGACGGCCCCCTGATCAAGGCCATCGGCATGGCTCGGGCCCCGATCCTGGCAGTCATGAAGTCGGAATACTTCGCCCGGCTGGCGGACACCCACAAGCTCCCCAAGTCCTTCTCCGACCAGTACACCCATGACCCCGCGACCTTCTTCGTCAAGGCCTCGGAGCTGCAGAGGAAGTTCCCCGGTCAGAAGCTCGGCAAGAGCATTCCATGGGGCGCCGTCGGCTTGAACACCTACATGGAGGACCGCATTGGTGAGGGGCTGAAGCAGCTCATGGCCGGTACCCGCAAGTTCAAACTGGAGCTACTGAAGAGGGATGACATTGCCGCCCTCACCGAGTATGCCAGCAAGGTCACCGGCATCGAGACCTTCGACCAGATGGCCGATCGGACCATGGCCGACATCCTCCGGGATTGAAAGCGGCCTTATCCAAACCCCTTACCCACCCATTTCCCTTTTCTTTTACAACCGTCGGATACAGTTATATATACCTGCAAAAAATAGTGGACTGAGGAGAGATGTGGGCAGGGAGGCTTACCCTCCCAGTTCACGAGAGAGGAGGAGAAACCGGGGGAGGACCGCATGCTTTCGCGGCCGCCCCCAACTATATTTTTCATCGCCGCCGTCGGGCATCGGCCTTTACCTACCTGAAGCGGCAATATGTCACTCATGGAAGCTCCCACCGCTACCGATAGAGGCCCGAACCACCTGATCGGAGAGAAGAGCCCCTACCTCCGGCAGCACGCCAACAACCCGGTCGACTGGTATCCCTGGGGGAACGAGGCGTTCCAGCGTGCCCGCGAGCTCGACCGGCCGATCTTCCTGTCGATCGGCTATTCCTCCTGCCACTGGTGCCACGTCATGGAAAAGGAGTCCTTCGAGGACGAGGAAGTGGCCAAGCTACTCAACGACAGCTTTGTTTCGATCAAGGTCGACCGCGAGGAGAGGCCGGACGTCGATTCGACCTACATGACCGCCGCTCAGCTGTTGTCAGGCGGAGGAGGCTGGCCCCTCACCGTCATCCTGACTCCCGACCTCAGGCCATTCTTCGCCGCCACCTACCTGCCCAAGGACAGCAAGATGAGCATGACTGGCCTCACCGTCCTGCTCCCGACCATTGCCGAGTTCTGGCAGACCCGTCGGGAGGAGCTGGAGGAATCATCGGCCAGGGTGCTGGAGGCCATGAGGGAGGCCGGGGGAAGCACCGCAGGGGGCAGCATGGGCGAAGAGAACCTGATGGCCACTTTCCAGAACCTGATGGAAGCATTTGATGAGCGCTACGGCGGTTTCGGCCGGGCTCCCAAGTTCCCCACCCCTCACCGTCTGACCTTCCTGTTGCGCTACTGGAACCGCACCAGTGATCCCAAGGCTCTATGGATGGCCGACCGTACCCTGGAGGCCATGAGGAACGGGGGGATGTACGATCAACTGGGAGGCGGGTTCCACCGCTATTCCACTGACCAGGCCTGGCTGGTCCCCCACTTTGAGAAGATGCTGTACGACCAGGCCTTGCTGGCCATAGCGTACATCGAGGGGTGGCAGGCGACAGGGAAGGAAGACCATGCCAGTACCGCCCGTGAGGTGCTCGACTATGTCCTCGACCGCCTCACCTCTCCGGAGGGGGGATTCTGTTCGGCGGAGGACGCCGATAGCGAGGGCGAGGAGGGCAGGTTCTATTTCTGGACGGAGGGGCAGGCCGCCGCCGTCCTCGATCCCCCGGCGCTGTCGGCGGCACACCGCCTGTTCGGCCTGAGCCAGGAGGGGAACGTCAGGGAGGGCCTATGGGGGGAGCTAGGAGGCCGGAACGTGCTGCGCCTCGCCTCTCCCGAGGGCCGCTCCGATCCCCTGTATCTCGCCATCCGCAGCAAGCTCCTGTCCGCACGGGAGAAGAGATCCCGTCCGGGACTGGATGACAAGGTCTTGGCCGACTGGAACGGCCTGATGATCGCGGCCATGGCCCGGGGGGCGGCGGCATTTGATGAAGAGCGTTATCTGCAGGCGGCGAGGAGGGCGGCCGAGCTGGTCCTCGACCGCATGCGCTCCTCGGACGGGGTCCTGCTGCACATGTACCGGGACGGAGCGGCCCCGGTGCCTGGTTTCCTCGACGACCACGCATTCATGGCTTGGGGGCTCCTCGAGCTGTTCCAGGCGGACCAGGACCTCAGGTGGCTGGAGGAGGCGATCATCATCACCGAGCAGATGATCGCCCGGTTCTGGGACCGCAAGGAGGGCGGGTTCTTCCAGGCGGAGGCTTCGGACGAACGGATGCCCAGGCTCAAGGACGTCTATGATGGGGCGCTCCCCTCCGGCAACTCCATCGCCATACTCGACCTTCTGACACTGTACCGCATCACCGAAGAGCCGGACCTATTGGAGAAAGCAGACGCCGCCGTAAGCGCCCTGTCCGGCGCGGTGTTCGGCTCTCCGGAGAACCATGCCCAGCTGATGAACGCCATCGATTTCCGGGTGGGGCCGTCGTACTCCATCGTCATCTCCGGTCATGGAGGTTCGCCCGACACCACTTTGTTCTTCAAAGCCCTGGCGCCTCGCTTCGTGCCCAACAAGGTCGTACTGCTCAACGAGCCCGGACCGCCGGGCGAGCGGTTGGGAAGGATTTCCCCCCTCGCCCAGGGACAAGGTATGCATGAGGGCAGGGCGGTGGCCCACCTCTGCACCGAGCAGGCCTGCCTGCAGGAGACGGCCGATCCCGAGACCTTCGCCTCCCTCCTCCGCCCTGCCTAGAGAAGATCGAGCGCAGCAGCCATCGCGCCCTCTTCGGCCCGTTGCAGCTCCGCTGAGGTGCCCACGATGATAACGTCGCTGTCCGTCAGGTCGAACAGCCTACGGATGGCCGCAGCCACCTCCGGTCGCTCCTGGTCCAGATCGTAGTCCACCGGGACAGTAAGGTGATCGCCTTTGACGATGATGGTGGTGGCTCCCTCCGCCCCGGCCTTGATAGCCTGGTCCCTCTGCTTCATTCCCGAGCCAATCTTGGACGCCGCGCCCTTGACCTGGACCGCGACCGATTGCTGGCCTAAGGTGATGTCCGGCACGTCGAGGACGTACACCTGCAGCGGAAGCCTAGTGATGAAATCCTGCCCCTTCTTGCTGATCTTTATGCCCGTCTGCTTGACGTCGATCAAGCCCTCATCGCGCAGGTAGTCAACGATCGTCCGCATGCTGCCTTCGCCTACGCCGATCTTGTCGGCCAGCTGCTTGCGTCCCTTCCTCCTTCCATCGGCAAGGATCGAGAGCACCTTGTACACGTGATAATCCCCGAAGCGGAACAGTGGTCCGTACTTCGGCCGGTCGATGAGCTTCACGTTCCAGAATACAGCGATATGGCAATAAACAATTTGTCCTTTCGGCGCTCCGATCCTGAACTAGGTATCACCCGTTCCGGTCTTCCCCTCCTCCTCGTCGTCCGGCCTCCCAGACGGACGGTCTCTCTCCGTCCTGACCTGGATGGTCATGAGGTCGGTAGCCGCCAGGACGTGGGGGAACGCCTCCTTGGCCTCCTCCTCAAGAACGGACACGTCATCGTAGCGGTTGGAGATATGGGTCAGCACCAGCAGTTCTACCTCGGCGGCCCTGGCCACCTCTCCCGCCTCCCGGGCGGTGGAGTGCCCGTAGCTCCTGGCACCCTCCTGCAGGGAGGAGTCAAGGGTGGCTTCGTGCACCAGCACCGAAGCGTGACCGGCGGCCTCGGCCAGCCGGGCGGTCGGCCGGGTATCCCCCGATATCACCACCTTTAGTCCCGGGCGGGGCGGGCCCATGACCATCGACGGCGTCACGATGCGGCCGCCCACGTTGATCTCATGACCGGACTGAAGCTGGCCGAACAGAGGGCCTGAAGGCACTCCCAGCTCCATGGCCCGTTCGGGAAGGAACCTTCCTCGTCGCCCCTTCTCCTCGATCACGAAGGACAGCGCGGGGACCGAGTGCTCACCTTCCACGGCTGTCACGGTGACCGCACCCAGGTCCACCTGGTCCCCGTCGATCATCTCCCCGGCCGAAACCGGGAAGGCCAGGGTGAAGTGGCCCAGCGAGATGAGGGTACTGGCCAGGTCGATCATCCCCGGCGGACCGTAGATCGAAAGCGGTGCCTGGCGACCGGAGAAGTTCATCGATTGAATCAACCCTGGCAGCCCGAGGAAGTGATCGCCGTGGAAGTGAGTTATGAAGATAGTGGTGACCTTCATGAAGGATGCGGAGGAGCGCATGAACTGCCGCTGGGTACCTTCACCGCAGTCGAAGAGCAGCACGTCTCCACCCACCTGTAGGGCGATCGCGCTGACCCCTCGGGAGGGGGAGGGCATCCCTCCACCGGTGCCTAGAAAGGTGAGCCTCACGTTCCTTGACATGGCTCTACCCGATAATATTCTCCACGGTTGCCACCGGGGCGGCCCCGGGCCCACCTGAGGTTCAGCGCCCCAGGCTCTCCAGCTTGCGGTCTTCCTTGGTGGCCTTCTTGAACTGCTTGTTGTGCTCCTTGCACAGGTGCATCCGCTTGCCCTTCTCATCCGCCGCCTTGAGACCAGCTTTCTCCACGGTCTCCCGGGAGTATGACTTGACCGCCGGCTCATTGCAACCGGCCACGCCGCACTTTTCCTCGGCCATGGTCCCGCATTCTAACGTCCATCTAAAAAGGTTTTCCTGCGGTTAACATCACTGGCAAAGAGCTCAGGGACTAATTTATTCAACGGCAGCTCCGCAGACGCATTGGTGCAGGTACCGCTTGATGTTCCGTGGCTCTTCCTTGCGAACGAATGGGGTCATTTCTTACTCATTCAATCCTGCTCAAAAAGCTTCGTCATCAAGAAAAAAATTACGAGAGCGACCCTTACTTATTCATCGGATCAGTCCCGCCATGATGAGGGGTATTCTCGAGATACCCTAGCTGATTTTGGTCTTGCTCTTCACAGCCCTGGTCTTTGCAATCGTTTCATCCTTCTCCAAGAGTATCCAGAAAGGTATAGCGATCAGATCCCAGATGATGAATATCAGGAAGATGATCAGGGTCATGTACGCCCATGACGGGAAGGCATTATCGATCAGTGCCGGTATCGCAACAAGAACGACCCATATCGTCTTGTAGCTAAGCTGTAAAAGAAGGACGGGCACGAACTTCAACGGTGACCGCAGACCCAGAATGGACACCAGAGCAAATGCGAGGAAGACACTTCCTGTAACACCATAAATCATCGGATTGTCCATGGGCATCGAGAACCAGTCCTTCGCCGTCTCTGGCATGAACAACATGCCCAACCCAAAGAATCCAGCCACAACTATCGTGAACACATATAGTCCCTTGAGCAAGGGATAGTTAACTTTACCATGTCCCCATAGTTCCATAAGAATTCCCAGCCAATATCGGTTCTATAAGCTAATAATCTATGTTTCAATAATAGTTAAATCATCCCATATCTTGGAACCCAGGGACACCCGCACTATCGGTCACCTCTGGTACGACATGCATCGATGATGGAGGTCGTCCGGACCATCATGATTAACGAGCATGTCAACATGACCAGGACGGAGGATTGCCCGGCATGCGGGGCCATAAACCATGCCGGATGTGGCTGGAGAGAAAAGGCGGTCGAGACTCCAATTATATCGTGCGGCGTTGTGATCAAATCAAAGCGAGAGCTGCCCGGAGCCGGTAGCATCACCTGTACGGTTCAATGACGATGACCCAGAACACGTGTTTAGCAATACCATATAACGCCGTATGAGGCTATTTTTCGCTCTTCTCTCCGGACTTGTTGAAATGCTCAATATCGAGAGCTATGGGCAACAGGGCCAATGGGAATACATACCCGGTCAAGAAGATGCTGAATAGCCCGGCAAGCAATGCTCCTCTGAACGATGTTCTCTTGAGGGCGAAATAGGCGCCTAGTAATGAACCGAATGCCCCTATTACTGGCAGTACGTAGGTAAGCGCATCATATGGGCTTAATGACATCGGGATATCGAATGTAAAAAGCTGGTAGGCATAGATGATGAAAGTGACAGCGCCGAACAGCCCACCGACCAGCAACGTTGCGCCGCCGATCTGTGAGAGTGCATAGCGTCCCTTTGCACCTGCCCTCCTCTCCGTAACCATTTCCACGACACCACAGACGTACAGGATGGGAGCCAGAAGAACGGCAAGTGAAGCGTAGATGTAGTAATCGAAGGTCTGGGTGACGACATATGGCAACAATAGGTAGATTGGATAAATGATAATTCCAAGCACGATGCTAGATATGATCAGCAGCAGTGGCCATCGGCGTTCGGTTCGAGCTTGCACTCTATCTGCAGATAATGAATCGTTTTCCAACTTCTTCCCCAATTGAAATTGTGGTGCTCCCTTTTCTATGTTATCTCATGATGAAAAGAACATTGTGCAAAAACACAACCGTTTTGTCACTTCTCGCCCTTGCGATTCGTGACGCATTAGCTCGGCAGGTCGGAGGTGTTCGAGTTAAGCCCCCATGATATGGAATTTATCGACCCTCCCTCGACACCATGGGCCAGAGTCCAATCCCCGTTTGTGTTATTGAGCTGTGATGGTCGCCCAAGAATGCTTCCCTTGATTAATGTGCCATGACCTCAGATCGAGGCCTTATCACTACAGTATTATTGGCGTCGGCCACGATCACTACATCGAACGGCCATTACGATCCATCGCCAAGAGTCCATAACAGGAGCTGATGGCCGAGGAATGCTATGATGGGTCACCAAGCACTGAACCTATAATGGAATTTTTTTGTTCTGTCTAGGTCCCCATCATTGTGCTAAAATATTGGCACATTATTTACTGTTGAATCTGAAATGGCTATTCTTCGACCGTCCTGTTCGCGACAGAAGCCTCGCAGGACGGGTGACGGGACGGGAAGCAGCAGCCCTCCAGGTACGTGATGTCCTTCAGGCGCCTCGCCTCCCGCAACAGCAGTGGGCCGACCTGGGGCTCTCCTGCCATCGCTTGTTGGCCGGGAAGCATCCCTTGCCGAGGAACCAATGCCTTGCACGAACGAATCGCCGGTGGCAGATGAGACACGAGACTAACGACCATCCTTCCGACCGTACATCGGGATCAGCGTCGACGAGCTTCGGCCGCAAGGCCAGCTAGGGCGGCCATTTTCATGCCCCTCGATGCCGAGCCAGCAAACCAGACCGTTGAATTGGATTTCCAGTGGTTGCCATCGTCAGCCTTATCTCCATGCGGCAAGAATTATTCATTCGGAGAAGATATGTACGCCATAAAGAGAATACTGTTGGGCATCGACGGTTCGGAGGACTCATACAAGGCTGCCAGCTTCACAGCGGCACTAGCCGAGAAGCTGGGGGCGTCGGTGACCCTGATATACATTGCTTCTGACAAGTACACCGGCAGCTTCGCGGCCAAGCCTACCTATACCACCGGAGATAACGTGCTGGCCGGTGACCGATTCGACCGAGCCAAGGAGTACCTGCAGGAGAGGAACGTCCCCTTCGACACTATTGTCGAGCTGGGGGACCCGGCCGAGGTCATCCTGAGCACCGCCGCCGGACGGTATGATGCCATAGTGGTGGGCACGAGAGGGCTAACAGGTTTCCGAGAAATGGTCATGGGGAGCGTTTCGCAGAAGATCGTGCAGAACTCCAAGATTCCCGTGCTGGTGGTCCCTAAGACTTAAAAAGCAACAGGCACTTCGCCTGGGCATATGACGAAGATCGCGCCGTCCATCTTGTCCGCCGACTTCAGCCGCCTGGGAGAGGAGGTCCGCCGCCTGGAACGGGAGGGCGCCGACTGGATTCACGTCGATGTCATGGACGGTATCTTCGTGCCCAACATAACCATCGGGCCAGGGGTGGTCAGCGCTCTCCGCCCCCATACCAGGCTTCCGTTCGACGTTCATCTGATGATCGCGGAGCCGGAACGATACATAGACGAGTTCGCACGGTCGGGAGCGGACAGCATCACCATCCATGTGGAAGCGACCGATAAGGTCCGCTCCGGCATTGAAAGGATCCATGGACTGGGAAAGAAGGCAGGACTGTCCCTGAACCCCGAGACACCGTTCGAGGACGTGCTGCCTTACCTCGACGATATCGACCTCTTGTTGGTGATGACCGTTCATCCGGGATTCGGGGGCCAGTCCTTCATCGCCCAATGCGTGCCCAAGATTGCCAGGGCCAGGGAATATTTCGACTCCGTGGGATCGTGCGCCGAGGTCGAGGTCGACGGCGGCATCAACTCTCGCACCGGGCGCCAGTGCGTGGAGGCGGGAGCCACAGTGCTTGCCGCGGGGAGCTCCCTGTTCAAGGCCAAGGACATGGGGCACGAGATGGACCAGTGGAGAAAGTTCAGGTTCCCGGAAAGGGGATGAGGCGGCAAAGGTTCATTAACGGGCCATTTAATCATCCCCCGTTCCCATGAAATTCGACCCCATCGGCTCCAAGTGGTTCATTCCGTTCGTCGCCATAGTACTGCCCTTGCTCCTGTTGGTCGTTGTCCTGGCGCTTAGCATCAACATCTGCTGGGTCATGGTCCTGCTTGTCTGGATGGCCATGGGTCTGATGGTTCTGTACCTGCCGAACAAGAAGGATTGAGGCAGGGCAAAAGCGTTATTACCGGGGCCAGCGTTCTTTTTCGACGATGGGAGTCAACCTTTCGGACATCGTACAGGCCGAGCATAGGGAGCTCGAGGACCTTACCGGCCAAACCCTGGCCATCGACGCATACAATGCCATTTATCAGTTCTTATCCATCATCCGGGGGCCAGATGGCACCCCGTTGAAGGACACCCGGGGGCGGGTGACCTCCCATCTCACCGGTCTCCTGTATCGCAACATCAACCTGCTGGAAGCGGGGATCAGGCCGGCATACATCTTCGACGGCCACCCCCACGCCATGAAGGCCCAGACACTGGCGGAGAGATCGGAACGAAGGACGAAGGCTCATGACGAGTGGAGGGAAGCGGTGTCCGAGGGGGACATCGAGAGGGCGCGCACCAAGGCCACCCAGTCGTCGCGCATTAACAACGACATCGTGGAGTCGTCGCGCATCCTCCTGACCTACCTGGGCATCCCGGTGGTCCAGGCTCCGGAGGAGGGCGAGGCCCAGGCGGCATACATGGCCTCCCGAGGCCATGTTTGGGCAGCCTCGTCGCAGGACTACGACTCCCTGCTCTTCGGCGCGCCCCGTCTGGTGCGCAACCTCAACATCACCGGCCGGCGCAAGATGCCCGGTTCCAAGGAGTACCGGGACATCCACATCGAGATCGTGGAACTCCCCAAGGTGCTGGAGGCAAATGGCCTGAGGGACCGCGAGCAGCTCATAGACCTGTGCATCCTCATGGGCACCGACTACAACCGAGGCATCCGGGGGATCGGGCCGAAGAAAGGTCTCAAGCTGATCAAAGAGCAGGGCACGCTGGAGAAAGCGCTTCAAGCGATCGATGCCAGTATTCCTGACGTCGAAGTGGTCAAGGAGATCTTCCTGCGTGTAGAGCACATTGACGAGTACCGGTTGGAGTGGAAGCCCGTCCAGCGGGAAAAGGTCATCGAGCTCATGTGCGGTAGCTACGAGTTCTCAGAGGCCCGGATCACCGCTGCCCTCGACCGCCTGGAGAACCGAAAGCCGGCCAAGAAAGCAGAGGTCATGCCCAAGTCTCAATCGAGCCTCGACCGATGGGGATAGGCCAACGTTCCACCTCTTGGGAATGCAAGGTTATCCAGCATAGGCCGGCGAACCATCATCATTATAATAAGCAAGGACTTTACCCGCCCTAAAGGGACTGCGATGATAAAGCAGGTTCAAGCGAATTATAATCCCCCCGATCTCGAGAAACGGGTGCAGAAGTTCTGGAACGATACCAACGCCTACAAGAAGACCAAGGAGCTGCGCGCTAGCGGAGCTGACTACTACTTCGTCGATGGGCCTCCATACACCACAGGTTATATTCATCTCGGTACCGCCTGGAACAAGACCATCAAAGACACCGTGGTACGTTTCAAGCGGATGCAGAAGCACAACGTGCGCGACCAGCCGGGCTACGATATGCATGGCCTTCCTATCGAGGTCAAGGTCGAGCAGGCCATCGGCATCAAGAGCAAGAAGGACATCGAGACCTACGGTATCGACAAGTTCGTCAACACCTGCAAGGAGTTCGCTTTGAGCCACCAGGTCAAGATGACCGAGCAGTTCAAGGAGCTGGGCGTGTGGATGGACTGGGAGCGGCCATACATGACCATCGCTCCCTCCTACATCGAGGCGGCGTGGTGGACGCTGAAGAGAGCGTACGACAAGGGCTTGCTGGCGGCATCCAACCGGGTTATCTCATGGTGTCCCCGATGCGAGACCGCTCTGGCCGAGGCGGAGATCGAGTACTCCGACGAGAAGGACCCCTCCATCTACGTCCGCTTCCCTCTTAAGGACGAGGCGGGGGTCTCCCTGCTCATCTGGACAACGACGCCTTGGACGCTGCCGGCCAATATGGCCGTCGCCGCCCATCCTGACTTCCGGTATGCCAAGGTCCGCTATCACAAGGGCGGGGATACGGACACCGTTATCGTGCTGGAAAGCCTCATCGACCAGATCGGCCAGCTGGAAGGCTGGGAGGAGATCGAGGTGCTGCAGCTCATCGAGGGCGATGACCTCGTAGGTTTGGAGTACCTTCCCCCACTGTACGACGAGGTCGAATCGCAGCGGTCCATGGGCGGGAAATGGGTGCATAAGGTCATCCCCTCCCAGACGGTCGAGGCCGACATGACCGGCCTGGTGCACATCGCCCCCGGCCACGGTCCCGAGGACTTCGAGTTGGGCAAGGAGTTCGGCCTAGATCCATACTGCCCGGTGGACGAGGGGGGCAAGTTCACCAAGGACGTCGGCGCGCGCTACTACGGAATGCACGTCAAGAAGGCCAATGCCCAGATCATGGAGGACCTCCAGGACAAGGGCCTGATGTTCCACCGCGGCACCATCGAGCACCGCTATGGGCACTGCTGGAGGTGCCGCTCCGGAATCATCTACAGGAACACCAGCCAGTGGTATCTGAGGGTCACCGAGGTCAAGGACCTCATGCTCGACGAGATCGCCAAGGTGCAGTGGACACCGGAGTGGGCCGGTTCCTCGAGAGAGTACGACTGGACCATGAACGCCCGGGACTGGTGCATATCGCGCCAGCGGTACTGGGGCATCCCCCTGCCAGTGTGGACCTGTAGCTGCGGGCACATGAAGGTAGTGGGATCAACCGACGAGCTGGAAGGCGCTGAAGGATATCAGAAGGGGATGGAGCTCCATCGCCCGTGGATTGACGGCGTGGTCCTCAAGTGCGACAAGTGCAAGGGGAAGATGAAGCGGGTGGGCGACGTCCTGGACGTCTGGTTCGACGCCGGGGTTGCCTCCTGGGCCCAGCTTGGGTATCCCCGCAACCGCACCGAGTTCGAGCGATGGTGGCCGGCCAAGTTCATAACCGAGGCTCACGATCAGACCAGAGGCTGGTTCTACTCCCAGCTCGGTTCGTCGAGCATCTCCTTCGGCCGGGCCCCGTACAAGAGCGTCCTGATGCACGGATGGATGCTCGATCCACAAGGCCAGCCGATGTCCAAGAGCAAGGGCAACGTCATTGAGCCGGCCAAGGTCATCGCCGAGTACGGAGCCGACGCCATGCGGTTCTACTTCATGCGCGTGTCAGCTCCCTGGGAGGACATCTCCTTCCAGCACGAGGGGGTCAAGAATGCCCGCAAGATGCTGAACATCCTGTGGAACGTGGTCAACTTCGCCTCCACCTACATGTCGATAGACAAGTTCGAGCCGGCCAAGGTCGACCGCGTCGCGGTCCAGACCGCCCTGCGTCCTGAGGACCGGTGGCTGGCATCGCGCACCGAGAAGCTCACGCTGGAGGTCACCAAGAACCTGGAGTCGTTCGAGCTGCACCGCGCCTGCCGCGCTCTCGAGGAGTTCATACTGGAGGACATGTCCCGATGGTACGTCCGGCTCATCCGTGACCGCATGTGGTCCGAGTCCACGGACATGGACAAGGTGGCGGCGTACATCACCCTGTACGATGCGCTCATGACCACCGTACGCTTGCTCGCCCCCTTCTGTCCGCACATCACCGAGGAGATCTATCAATCCCTCGACGGTACCCTGGGATCGGTCCACATGTGCGATTGGCCGGTTTCCGACCCCACCATGGCAGACGATCGCTTGGAAGCGTCCATGCGGACCATGCAGGAGCTGGTGGATGACATCACCAAGGAGAGGCAGAAAAAGAACATCAAGCTCCGCTGGCCACTGAAGCGCATCATCATCCAGCCCCGGTCGGCCGAGACCATGGAGATACTGAAGCCGATGGAGGAGGTTCTTCTCTCTCAGGCCAACGTCAAGAGCGTGGAGTATGTGCCGGCGGGGGAAACCTGGAACGAGCTGAGGCTAGAGGTCGTCCCCAACCCCAACGCCATCGGCAAGGTCTACCGCCAGTGGTCGGCCAAGATCGCGGTCATGCTCAAGAACCGCCCGGCTGAGAAGGTCAAGGAAGCGATCGAACGGGGCGAGTATTCGCTGGGCATCGAGGGCCAAGTCGTGCGCATCGAGCCCGGCATGGTGTCATTCAGTACCTCGCTTCCGGACAACATCACCAGCGTGCCGTTCGCCGAGGGCGATCTGTTCATTGACTTCGAGGTCACACCCGAGATCGAGGCCGAGGGCTACACCCGCGAACTGATCCGCCGTATCCAGCAGATGCGCAAGGACATGAAGCTGGATGTGGAGGAGTTCATCCGCGCCGAGGTCAAGGCGCCCACCGAACTGGAGGATTACTTCAAGGCGTGGAGGGAGCATATAATGAAGGAGACTCGGTCCCTCCAGCTGGAGTTCGTACAGGAGCCCAAGGGCGAGCACACCGCCAGCTGGGATGTGGAGAAGCACAAGGTGGACATCGCCCTCTCCTCCCTGCACATGAAGGAGCGGGTCAAGACATTCTCCAAGGTGCCCGGACTGCCCCAGGAGACCGCCCTCGCCCTGATCAAAGCGGGCAAGGGCTCTCTCGAGGACCTGAGGGGGATGGACGAAGCGACGCTGGCGGACATCGACGGAGTAAGCCGCAACGACGCCAAGAACATCGTCCACTACCTGTCCCGACAGGAGGCTCCGGCCAAGGCCGAAGCGGCCCCCCGATCGGCAGCACCGGACGACCGGGATCGCATACTGGGATACCTTAAGCGGATCCCCCGGATGAATCAGCTCAAGGCGGAGATGATGTACGATGCCGGCTATGACTCGGTGGACAAGGTAACCGCGGCTACCAAGGATGACCTTCGGTCGGTCAAGGGCTTGGGGGTCAAGACGGTGGAGGCAATCATGGAACACGCCGCCGCCGGAGGGTTCACCAGGGTCACCGAGTGTTGCAGTTGCAAGCGACCGGTGCAGCCTTACGAGAGCGAGTGCCCAGCCTGCCATCGCCCCGTGGACATCCCCAAAGCCGAGGACGAGGGAGAGGAGGCTGCCGGGAGCAAGGAAGCGGTGAAAGCCACTTCCGCCCTCGAGCCGTCGTTCACCTACTTGATCAAGGAGGAGAAGGGCGGACGCTCGTACTCGCTGTTCGTTGAAGCGATCGAGAAGGGGATGAAGGGCTTCTGCGTCACCCGGGACTATCCCCTCAAGGTGCGCTCGAAATACAACCTCGGGGAGACGCCGGTGATCTGGCTGACCAACATCGGCAAGGAGGACAGCTTACGACCCAAGGACCTGGAGAAGCTTAGCTTCTCGTTGGAGCAGTTCCTGTCCAAGGGCAGCGGAGTCATCCTCCTCGACGGACTGGAATACCTCATCACCAACAACAACTTCCTCACGGTGCTGAGGTTCGTGCAGTCGCTGCGGGACCAGGTGGCCATCCACCACTCCATCCTCATGCTGGCGCTGAACCCTTCGACCCTGGACCCCCACGAGCTCAACCTGCTGGAGAAGGAAGTGGACGTCACCTTCTAGAGGAGATCGCGAACGATCTCCACCAGGCCGGGGACGGTCTGGAAACCATTCATCTCCTGGGGGCGCACCCAGCAGAACTCGGTGTGCTCCCAGTCGATCTCTATTTTAGGACTGGAGGCTCGGAAGAGGTACGGATGCACGTGCCAGACGGTGCTCTTGTCCCTGACCGTGACTACTCGGCCCTCCTTGCAGACATCGACCTCCAGGCCGGTCTCCTCCCTCAGCTCCTTGCGGGCCGTCTCCATCGGGACCTCATCCTTTTCCACGAACCCACTTACCGCCGCCCAGTATCCCTGGAAGGTGCCGACCTTGCCGCTGCGCTTGAGCAGCAGGAGCCGCTCACCGTCCTGCACCACGCAGCTGACGACATGCGATTCGGTCACATCGGGCAGCTCGACCGTTCCCTGGTCCCCATCGACGATCACGCGGTCGCCGTCCCGGAGCATGGAGATGTCGATACGGTCGACCATGGGCACGCGGGCCATCACCGACCCCGTGGCCACTATGGGCTCGGCCAGGGAGTTGATGATAGCCGCAGGCAGGGTGCCCTGGCGCTTCATCTCCAAGAGAACGTAGGAGCCGACGGTGCTCCCCCTGCCCCGGGGGAAGGCGAAGATCTTGTCCTTGACCGAGGCGCCATCCCGACCGGCGATGTTACCGGTGGAGGGGTCCACGCCTCCCAGGAAGGAGATGGGTGTCTCGCTCACCAGCGCTCGCCCTTCTCCTCGCCCCTTAGAGATGCCTCTTCCCTTGAAAATCACGATATCATCTCCAGCAATCCGTCGGTGGTGCGGTACACGACCTTCTGGGAGCAGAGGGTGGGCAGGTAGCTGCACGCCTTCCCGGAGTTGGTGGCGGTGGTCTTGAACCGCTCCTCGATGGGTGTGACGATCATGCAGGTGTCACACACCACCTGACCAAACTTCGATAGTACTTCCAGCTCACGGGAGCATTTAGCCGCGGTGCAGCGGGAGGTGCAGAACCATACTTCCGCGTCTCCCTTGCGCTTGCGGCCCTTGAGCCTCGCCGCCAGGGTACGGACCTCCTCGACCGACAGATGGGGACAGCCCAGGGCGATGAGCTCGGGATCCTTCCCAGTATCCAGCTTGTTCCTCGCCGCCTCCAGTTCTTGGCGGCCCAGCGTGATGCGCTCCAGGCCCTTAGTCCAGGCGGGGTCGGCCTCCGGCGTAACCCCCTCGATATGGAACAGGGCGACCGAGCCAGCCGCGGCCATCGCCGCGGCCATCGTCTTCATCTGGTCCGTCGTAGGGCGGATGCCTCGGAAGTAGGGGACCCGGGAGCCGACGACCGAACCAGCAGCATGACCGAGGAGGGAGTAGTCGACCTCCTCCAGATCGACCTCCACCACTACCGAGGGCAGGCGGTTCTCGCCCAGATGGAGCCCGTACTCCGGCGTCCGGCCGACGATGGCGGCGGCCAGCGCTCCTGGGCCGCCCTCCCTGTTGGTCCGCGCCCCGATCACCGAGTTGGCGTAGGAAAGAGCGCTCGATTCCGCCCATGCCAGCGTCTGACCTCTCTTGGGGATGTTGGTGTTGAGGTATGGTGTGCAGGAGCAGTCGGTGTTCACACCCAGCCGGCCGTAGCACTCGATGATGTGTTGCTGACGATCGGCGAAGCGGGGGGAGATTCCCATCTCCCTCCACTTCTGGCGGTCCATGCCCGCGGGGTTGAGGGTGGTAGGCACGCAGACCTTGGCGTCCTTGGCCAGGGACTCGAGGAAACCGATGCCTCCCTCTCCGATGGTCTTGTACGACACCCCGGACAGGTGAGCCGAGGCGATTGGCACCAGTCTCTTGGCCTCGTATATGTCGCCCAGCGCGACCAACAACTCCATGGCCGTCCTGGTGCCCTCCCCCTTCTCACCGGCCAGCATGGCCTCCTCTTCCCTGGTCAGGAACATGGTGACTCCTCAGGCCCGATGGCCGATAAAACCCTTTTGCCTTCCTGGTCGGCCTGTCGATGGTTATCAATCAGGCGTGAGAACGGGGCTCGACCTTCAAGCGATAATGTATATATACTCCCTCAGTTTTGACTGACGGTCAGTCGATAACACATGAGCAGAACCTCTAAACCCCCCCAAGACCGACGAAACGAGTTCATCCAGGCAGCTCGCGATCTGTTCAACGAGAAAGGTTTCGAGAAAACCTCCATCGATGACATCGTCGCCCGCTTGGGGGTCGCAAAAGGCCTCTTCTACTACTATTTCGACTCCAAGGAGGAGGTCCTGGATATCCTCTACGAGAGGCTGCAGGATGAGATCGAATCGGCAGTGACCGGGGCCATGGAAAGAAAAGGCCTCAATGCCATCGAGCGAATGGCCGAGCTCCTGGCTGCCAAGCGCGATGTCACCTGCCGCTCCTCGACTATAATGGCCTACTTTAAAAAGGAGCGGAACAAGGCTCTCCAGTTGTCAATGGAGAAAAGGGCGTTGGACTTCATGACCGAGGCAATGCAGGAAATCATCGTTCAAGGGGTGGAGGAGGGGGTCTTCGATACGAAGTATCCCCGTCAAACCGCCATCGCCATCCTCTCCATGGCCCACGGACTGGGCAATGCGCTTCCTGAGACGAGGACCGTGGAGGAAATGAGAGAGTACTATCAAGTCCTTGTGTTCCTCGCCGAGCGGGTGCTGGGAATGAAGCCCGGGAGCTTTGTGGTCAACGATCGGTTGCTTCCCCCCGGGGTTGTTTAAAAAATGATGTTCGAAGGTTGTAACGATGTTCGGAAGTAAGAACAAGACTATCAAGGGCCCCGCCACCCTCAGCGACGAGGAGGCGGCGAGGTACAAGAAGACCCGAAGCCGGTCCTTCATCATGCTCGGGCTGGCACTCGGCATGCTGCTGGCGAGCTTGGACCAGACTGTGGTGGGGACCGCTTTGCCGAAGATAGTGAGCGATCTAGGGGGCATGAGCCTATATTCCTGGTTGTTCACCGCTTATATGCTGGCGGAGACCGTGGTCATACCCATCGCCGGCAAGCTGTCGGACCGCTCCGGCCGCAAACCGGTGTTCCTGACGGGCATGGCCCTGTTTATGGCCGGTTCGTTCCTGGCTGGCATGTCGGAATCGATGGAAATGCTGATCGCCTGCCGGTTCATCCAGGGCTTAGGCGCCGGTACCATGATGCCCATCTCCATGGCCACTGTCGCCGATCTCTACGCTCCGACCGAGCGGGGCAAGATCCAGGGCCTGCTGGGCGGTGTGTTCGCCTTGGCCACCATCGTGGGGCCCCTGATGGGTGGGTACATCGTTGACAACATGGACTGGCGGTGGGTGTTCTATGTGAATCTGCCGGTCGGGCTACTCGCAGTGCTGGTCACATCCATGAAGTTTCCCCAGCTGGCCAACAAGAGCAATCTGCCGGTCGATTACCCCGGCATGCTGACGCTCATCGGCACACTGGCGCCGGCGCTGCTAGTGGTCACCTGGGGAGGCAGCACCTACGCCTGGGGCAGCGCCGAGATCATCGGGTTGACGGCACTGTCCGTCGCCTGCCTGTACGCGTTCATAACAATAGAGAAGCGTGCGGCCGATCCGATCCTACCCCTGTGGTTGTTCAAGGAGCCGATCTTCAGCTTAGGCAGCATTGGCCTGTTCATCATGGCCTTCGGCATGTTCGGTGTGATCTCATACCTCCCGCTCTTCCTGCAGGCAGTGGTGGGCATGAGCGCCAGCAACAGCGGCGAGCTCATCATACCCCTGATGCTGGGGGCGATGGTGACTTCGATCGGCAGCGGCCTGCTGCTCAAGAGGACCGGCTACAAGGTCTGGCTAGTCATCGGTCCTCCCGTTTCCGCACTGGGCATGTACCTCCTGTCCACGCTGAGCTCCGGTAGCTCCTCGACCGAGGCCATCATCTACTTGGTCATCACCGGGTCCGGCCTAGGTGCACTGATGTCCAACTACATCGTGGCCGCGCAGAACGTAATGCCTAAGAAGCAGATGGGGATCGCCACCGGCTCCATGAGCCTGTTCCGGAGCATCGGCGGCACCGTGGGCGTCGCCTTCATGGGCGGCATCGTCAACTCGAGGATGGCTTCAGAGCTCTTCGGCAAGTTCACCCCCGCCCAGATGGCCATGTTGCCGACGGACACTAACAGTCTGGGCCAGCTCCTCTTGACCACAACGGCTCAGATCCCCGCTCCGGTCCTGGAGATCATCAGGCAGGCGCTCAGCGACAGCATCACCTACGCCTTCTTCCTCGGGTCGTTCATCGTCCTGTCCGTCTTGGTGGTGAGCTTGCTTATTAAGAACGTGCCTCTGAAGAGCTCTGAGGAGTACCACGCTACCGATGCCGAACCGGCGAGCACCCCGGCTGGGGCAGAGGGCCCCATCGCCGATATCCTTAGACCGAACAAGGAGGGTGGGAAGTGATCCCCACCATCCTTCCTTTTGCTATCGTGAGACGCGAACCGAACGGAATATCGGAAGGAAAAGTGCTAGGGTGATCCCATGGCGCTCTACAGGAAGATTCTGATCCCCACCGATGGGAGCAAGAACGCCCAGGCGGCCGTGGTGCAAGGCTTGGAGCTGGCCAGGAGCCTGGGGGCCAAGGTGACAATCATGAGCATCATCGACGTGCAGGCGGCGGTGAGCATTCAGCAGGGACTGGGGATGCCGGACGTGTATTCCTACCAACAGAAAGCGGCCGAAGCCGCAGCGGAGACGGCGATGGCGGCAGCCCGGGAGGCAGGGGTCCAGGCTGAAGCGATCGTTCGGCGGGGATCCCCGGCCCTTGACATCATTGAAGCATCAAAGGATCACGACCTCGTGCTGATGGCTACCAGGGGACTGACGGGAATGAAGCATTTCCTACTCGGCAGCGTGGCCGAGAAGGTGGTGCGGTTCGCCGCCTGTCCGGTCATGGTCATCCGAACGACGCAGGGTGGGTGATGGCCGGGGTCGAGCCCCGACCATCCCTCGGGCTGCTCGTCCTTATTGATCGTGAGCGATCTTCACTCATCGCCCGCCCTAGCCCGGAGCCATTTATAGCCTGAGGAAATATTAAGTTCCTGTAACTCGTGCCCGCGGCGATTCCGTGAAAAAGATCGGCACCGTGACCGTTACGGCCCTGCTGCTGGCCGCCACATTCGTCAGCTGTCTGTTCATATCCACCGACCAGGCTCAAGCGGCCTGGAGCGGTTCGGTCGCCGTTAGCCCCGATTCCGCATATCCTAAACAAAAGGTCAACATCAGCGTTGAGCTCACGAACAAGAACCTATTGCTCTCCATATCCATCGAGAGTGCCACCTACGAGATCGACTGGGGAAATACAACTGCAGTCGTCGCTCTCGACGGAGAAATGAAAGTGGATGCCGGTAAGACCACCAATCTGACGGGGTCCTTCACCACTCCCAACGTCGATCCCGGCACCTACGATGCGATCGTCAACGTAACCACATCAGACCTGATCAGCCCGACACTGAGTTTCTCCGCCCCTTTCACCATCGATGAGGTCCCCCTCCTAAATGTGACCGCCCAGGCCGATCCCCAGAGCGGAACGGTGCCCCTTGAGGTAAGCTTCACGTCCTCCGTGATGGGGGGTATACCTCCGTACAGCTATGTTTGGACCACCAGCGACGGATCTATGGGGAACGACGCCTCGTTCGATCACCGGTTTTCCACTGCTGGCACATACACCGCTACCTTGGAGGTTACCGACAGCCTAGGCACTTCCGCCTCGTCCGACGTCATCATTCAGGCGGGAGTGTCAGGTTTCACCGTTCGGATCGGCAGCTCGACGGCCAATGGGGTGGCCCCTCTGAGCACAACTTTCACCTCGACCGTGACGGGCGGAAACGGCCCGTACTCTTACGCCTGGACCACCGGGGACGGGGGGACCTACAACGGGGACTCCTTCACTTATGCGTACAACGATCCCGGCACCTACACCGTGAGGGTAGTGGCCACCGATTCCGAGGGCAACACGGCCAGAGACTTGATCACCATTACGGTCCTTTCGCAATCGAACCAGACCACCTCCCCGGTGACCGAGACCCCGTTCGATGTCGGCCCACTGCTCATCGTCTACATCTTCGTGTTCGTGATTGCATCGACGGCCGTGGTAGGGTTCATGATCTACAGGAACCGGACGAGATTCCGCCGGTACTGAGACAACGACTTGACCGACCATGATCACTTCCACGCATAAGAGCCGGTGAGCCTCTAACTCCCAGGATGAATGATGATAAAAGTAAAGGAGGAAGTACTCAAGGGAGGGAGCATTCGTTTTATCGTAACAGAAATAATATACGCAGTACGTGAATAGCGGTATAGGCGTTGGGATGGAAGCTAAGTGGATTTGAGGGAATCTATGCCCATCCCAACACCCTTGTGTGGATTTCTGAACGTTCTATAAAAGAATATAGGATGATTGTAAATCGGACCCTAGACACGACGCCAAAGGCTCGATGCGTGGGTCGAACCTGGGATGGTCAGCATACGCAATTTGGGAGCACCTTGACCTCGAGCTCGCGATACATGCGGTACCTCCATCAAGATGCCCCAACGTCATCTGACAGGCGGCGGCCGGGGAGACCAGAGGGACAGAACATCGAATCGATCTAGCCAGTGTCTCGGCCGTTCCCGGAGAAGGTGTTCGGCGAGATGGTGTTGCCGCTCCCGCTGTACACGCGGATGCCGAAGGAGGGGCAGTTGGTGATGGTGTTTCCAGTAACCACGT